>NZ_RZSF01000127.1:0-17072 GCF_004023325.1 Mesorhizobium sp. M1A.F.Ca.ET.072.01.1.1
GTCGGGGATGACATAGTTGCGGCCGTCGAGCGCGGCCCGGGCTCGCGCCGCGCGCGCCAGCATGGCGCCGGCGCGGGGACTGGCGCCGACCTCCAGATCCGGGCTTTTGCGCGTGCCGCGCACGAGGGCAGCGATGTAGCCGACGACGTCGTCGACCAGCGTGACGGCGCCCACTGTGGCAAGCGCCGCCTCCAGCGTCTTGCGGTCGGTCTGCGCCTTGATGCCGTATTGCTCGATATTGTGCGAGGCGGAGCCGCCGCCGTGGTGGATGATGATGGCACGTTCTTCCTGCGCGTCCGGATAGCTGACCCGGTGCTTGAACAGGAAGCGGTCGAGCTGGGCCTCGGGGAGCGGATAGACGCCTTGATGCTCGATCGGGTTCTGCGTCGCCACCACCATGAAGTTCTTGCCGAGCGAATGGGTCGTGCCGTCGAATGTGACCGCGTGCTCCTGCATGGCTTCGAGCAGTGCAGCCTGCGTCTTCGGCGGCGTGCGGTTGATCTCGTCGGCAAGCAGCAGATCGCAGAAAATCGGGCCGCGCGTCAGCGTGAACTGGCCGGTCTGGAAATTGTAGATGTTGGCGCCGACGATGTCGCCGGGCATCAGGTCGGGCGTGAACTGGATGCGCCCATAGGCGACGCCGAGCGCCTGCGCGAAGCAGCGCGCGGTCATGGTCTTTGCGGTACCGGGCGGACCTTCGAGCAATATATGGCCGCCGGCGAACAGCGCCGTCAGCATCAGATCGACCGTGTCGCGCTGCCCGGTGATCGCTTTAGCCACTTCTTCCCTGATCGCGCTCGCCAGGGCTTTCACTTCATCGACGTTCACCGAGCCTCCTTGCCGTCCAGTCATGCAGCTCTTCCGCTGCTTCATGCATTGCGGCCAATGTGTTGGAACCGTTCGCAGCCTTGAACCGCACGGTGAAGCCGTTCGCTTCATTTTTGTCGCGGGAATCCAGCCAGCGGTCCAGCGCTTCACCCTGCAGCCCGTGCGGCGCGCCAAGCAGCGCAGCGGCGCGCTGGCGCATCAGCGCGGCATAGCGGTCGCCGAGTTCCTGCAGCCGTCCTGCCCGCTTCAGGAGCATTGCCGTGGTGTCGACCAGCGCCTGCTTACCGAAGGCGATGGCGCGACCCTCCGTGCGCGGCGGCCCGAAGCGACCGAGCCCGTGCAGGAAGGCGAGGGCAGCCGCCACCAGCACCGACAGCGTCAGCGCCAGGAAGGGCGGTTCGACCAGGAGCTTGCCGAGATCGTAGTTCTGGCCGATGCCGTGAAGCGTCAGGTCGAACATAACCGCGCCCTTGGCGGGCTCCAGCATGGCGATCATGTCGAGCGCCGCCGCCGCCTTTTGCGGATCCTTCAGCGCCGCGTTGTTGATGAGATCGGGATCCGTCAGGATGTAGAAGGGTTCGCTGTCGAGTTCGGTGAGAACAGCCTTGCCGTCACCCGCCGCAATCAGCGGATGATTGTCGGCGACCCATTGCAACTCCTCGGGCACGGCGATCTTGCGCCCCTCTACATCGATCCGATCGACCGATGGCTTGCCGTCGCCGAGCTTGGCCTTGGCGAGGCGACCGAGCCAGTCGTTGACCGCCGTTGCGGGCAGCCGCTCGACTTTCGTCTCCCAGCCCTCCTGGCCCGGCTGCGGAAAGGTGACCCATTTGGGCAGCACGAAAAGCGTGTGCTTGCCCAAGCGGAGCTTGATGATGCGCTGAAGCGCCGCCGGGTCGCTGTTGGGCGCGATGGTGACGATCAGCAGGAATGTGGATGCCAGGGGAGATTGCAGATCCTTCTCCCCGCGCGCCATGGGCGGCGCCTGCCCGTTGGTGAGCTTCAGCCATTCCACGAGCCCTGCATAGCCGGTGCCGCCCTTGGAGAGCGGTGTTGCGCCGCCCTGGGGCTGACGAAAGTCCGGAGCGTAGGTCGAGAGCAGGAAGAATCCGGCGGCCGCGAGCAGGCTGGCGAAGATGCCCCAGAACAGCGTCCTGCGGCTGAACGGCTCTTGTGCCTCTGTCGCCTCCGCGCTCATGCCCAGGCATCCCGGAAGGCAAAGCGCTCATAGGCGCCGCGCGCCTGCTGCCAGCCCTCGGCGCCGACCGGCCGGCGAGCGAACAAGGCGGCCTCGACGATGCGCGCGATCTCACTGAAGGCAGCGCGGGGGCGGGACGGGATGGAACCTGCGGCGGCGATGTCGCGCGCGGTCAGCGACGGGCGCAGGAAGTCGGGCAGGCGGCTGGCGATGTCGGCAACGCTGCGCCGGAGCAGCAGATGCACCGCCTCGTCATAGTCGCCGCGGGCGGCGAGCGCATCGGCTTCGGAGAGCAGGATCTGAGCCGCGCCGGCATCCGGGCGCCATTCCTCCTGCGCCTCAGCCTCCTTGCTCAGGCGCCGCCACGGCAGCCGCCAGGCGATGCCCTTCGCCTCGAGCACGAGCAGGAACACGATGATTGCGACGCCGATGATCACAGCGCCCCAGAACAGATAGATCATGTAAGGGCCTAGCTTTGCCAGGGCTTCCAGAAAAGGCTTCAGCCATTCCGGCGGCTCCGGCCGCACCAGCCCCGGCAGGTCAAACTGGATCGAATCGTCAGCCAGCAGCTGCTTGTGCATCTTGGCCAGCCATTCGGCGTCCGCTGTGGCCGGCTGTGCCGCTGTCACCAACTCGCTCCCCTGCTACCCACGGGTTCGACACTGGCAATACCGCAGGACAATTGCAAGTGATTGGACGCGTCTCGTCAATACTGGCAGATTTGCTTTGGGGCGATAGGCTGGCGTGGAGCGGCCAAGCAGGGGAGGGCGTCATGACTTCAGCCGCGTTGGTACGGCAGGAGAAGTATCAGATCGGCCGAGTGTTCAACAACAGTTTCTCCGTGATCGGTCGTAATATTGTACTCTGCGTTGGTCTTGCGGCGCTGTTTTCAGGACTACCGCAACTGGTCACCCAGCTCGTGCCACAACTGGTCACCCAGCACGTGGGTCTGAATTCCCATACTGGAAATCCGGCGAATTTCGCCGCGGCTATCACGAACCACAAGCTCGGCTTCATCATTGGAACTGCGGTCATTGCAATACTTTATCTCGCCTTTGCGGTTCTGTTGCAGTCGAGCCTCGTCCGGGTGGCGATCGAGGACATGAACGGCAAGAAGCCGACTTTCGGCGATTCCATCGCAACAGCGATCCGCTTCCTGTTGCCCACGGTCGCCATAGGTCTGCTTGTAGCGCTCGGCGTGAGCGCGGCCTCGATTGCCTTGCTGGTGCCTGGGATTATCCTCGGGCTCGGCTGGTCGGTGGCAATACCGGTGCTCATTCAGGAGCGCTTGGGCGTCTTCGGCTCGATGTCGCGCAGCCGCGCCCTGACCAAAGGCAGCCGCTGGGCTCTGTTTGGCCTTTTCGTGATCCTGGTCATCATGGGGCTTGTGATGCAATCCATCACCGGAGTGGTCGTTTATCTATTCCATGGCATCGTCGCCGCCGTCGTGGCCGCCATGGTCCAGAGCATCGGCTCGATGGTGGGTTCCGTCGCAGCCGCGGTCAGCTATGTCGAACTGCGCCAGGTCAAGGAAGGCACCGGCGTCGATGAACTGGCGGAGATATTCTCGTAGTCTGGGATGCTGGCGAGGCCGGCCGAAGTGCTGGTGAGCGGCAGCCCCCGCTGAGAGCCTGCCTGTCCTGCAAAATCGCCATCCTGGCCTCAAATCAGAGCGCGACCGTGAGCTTTTGCTGCAGTCGGCGGTTCTGGCTGACACCGGGAATACCCGAAACAATTGCAAGTCCACTGGACGGGGCCCGCCGTTCTTGGCAGATTTACTTTGAAGTTGCCGAATTGGATTCGGCGGCGGCTCGGGGGAAAGCTATCATGACCACTGCGACATTGGGACGACCAGGCAGATTCGAAATCGGCAGGGTGTTTAACAGCACTTTTGCCGTCATCACGCGCAACATAGGACTCTGCGTCGGGCTTGGGCTTTTGTTTGCCGGCCTGCCGACGCTGCTCATCAGGTTATGGACCCAACCGCAGATGGAAGCGGTGATGAATGGCGATCCAAGTGCCATGGCGGATCCGAACGCGGTGCTGCGCAACTCCTATCTCAGCATCCTCGCGGGATTGATTTCCTTCGTCTTCACGCTGCTGCTCCAGTCGTCGCTGGTGCGGGCAACAATCGAGGATCTGAACGGAAGGCGGCCATCCTTCGGCGACAGCGTGCAGATTGCCATCCGCTTCCTGTTGCCGACGCTCGCGATCGGCCTGCTCGTCGGCATCGGCTCTGCGCTTGCGATGATCGCGCTGATCGTTCCCGGCATCATCCTGTGGCTCGGCTGGTCAATGTCGGTTCCCGTTCTCATCCAGGAGCGGTTGGGCGTATTCGGCTCGATGTCGCGCAGCCGAGCGCTGACCAAAGGCAATCGCTGGTCGCTGTTCGGCCTCTTCCTCATCCTGGTCATCATCGCGATGGTCATCCAGTGGGGGATCCTGGTGGTGCTGCTTCTCTTCGGCGGGATCCTCGCCGAACTGGGAGCCGCCGTGGTGCAGGCCGTCGTCTCGATGGTGCTCTCCGTCGCCACCGCGGTCAGCTATGTCGAACTGCGCCAAGTCAAGGAAGGCACCAGCGTCGACGAATTGGCGAAAATCTTCTCTTAGCAACGGCCGGGCCGCCTTCAACTTTGAGGGCGGCCGCCCGCTGTCTCAACGACAACAGCAGTGGTCCGCCTGCACGCTAGTGCGGCAGAGGCATGACGATGTGATCGGCACGTCCGCCTTGGTCAGCGCCAAAGCAAGTTTCGCCTGCAAGCCCGGCAGATCCTCGCTCTCGCGGCGCCGCTTCAGGCATTCGATCAGCCCGTGCAGCGCCCAGACATTGTCCGGATGCTGGGCGCAGCGCTGCACGGCGCCGCTGAGGCCCAGATCGTCGCGATCGGTCCTGGGAGGAATCAGGACTCCAGCCAAACCGTCTCGAAATGCTGCTCGAGCGCCTGGTGCTGCTCGCAGCCATGCACGCCCTTGCGGTAGGTGCGGTAGACCGAGCGCCAGTAGGGCTGGATGATGATGCCGGAGTCGCGCAAATTCTGCTCGATCTTGGCCATGATCTCCTTGCGCTGGGCGGCGTCCGGCGTCGCAAGTGCTTTATCGAGAAGCTCGTCGAACTCCTTGTTCGAATAAGCGCTTTCGTTCCAGGCCGCGCCCGATTTATAGGCCAGCGCCAGCACCTGGACGCCGAGCGGGCGGCCGAGCCATTCGGTGCAGGAGTAGGGGAACTTGCTCCAGTCGTTCCAGAAGGTGGCAGCCGGCAGCACGGTGCGCTTGATCTTGAGGCCGGCCTCGCGGATCTGGGCGGCGATCGCGTCGGCGGTGCTCTTTTGCCATTCGATGTCGACCGAGATCAGCTCGTATTCGTGGTCGGCCTTGCCGGATTCGGCCAACAGCTTCTTCGCCGCGTCGACATCGCGCTTGGCCGGGCCGATATCGGCGAATTCGGGATGCATCGGTCCGATATGGTGGTTATCGGCGGGCTTGCCCCTGCCGTCGAGGCCGAGCTTCAGCACGGCCGCATTGTCGACGGCAAGCTGGGCAGCACGGCGCACCTTGACGTCGTCATAGGGCGCGTTGCCGACATTGAAGCGCGCGACGATGGTCGAGCCGGTCGCGATCTCGGAATTTTCGAGCCCCATCTGCTCGGTCTGCGACACGGCGTCCGAGGCGGTCTCGTGGTCGGTGTCGATCTCGCCGGATTCGAAGGCCGACAGCATGGCATTGGGATCGGAGCCGTAGTCGACCCACTCGATGCCGTCGAGATAGAACTCGCCCTTCCACCACGGCTTGTCCTTGCGCTTCACCTCCGCACCGGTCTCGGCGTCCCAACTCACCAACTCGCACGGGCCGGTGGTGATGGCCAAAGCCTTCTTCGGATCGGCATCGCCTTCATAGGAGCGGTGCATGATCAGCGCCGGATAGTCGGCCATGCCGGCGATCAGAGAGATGTCGGGTTTGGGCAGGTTGAGCTTGACGGTGTAGTCGTCGACCTTCTGGATACCGCCGTCGACCGGCTTCTTGGTATCGGCATTGACGAGCGCGCCCATGCGCGCGGCGACCGAATTGCCGGCGACCGAGGCATCGCACCAGCGGTTGAGGTTGTGGATCACGTCGTCGGCGTTGAAAGTGTCGCCGTTGGACCAGGTGATGCCTTTGCGCACGTGAAGCGTGATCGTCTTGGCGTCGTCGCTGGTCTCCCAGTTTTCGAGCAGCCAGGGCTCGAAGGTGAAGTCGGTTTTCCAGCGCACCAGATATTCGTTGCAGTGACGCGCGACATTCGACATCTCGACGCCATCGAAAGTGCGCGGATCCTTGAAGCCCTTCACGTTCATGGCGACGCGCAGGACCCCGCCGCGCTTCGGCTCCTCGGCCCGAGCGGGCGAGGGAGTAAGGCCGCCCAGCGCCAGCGCGCCGGCGGCGCTGACGCCCAAGCCGGCCATAAGCGCCAGATACTCGCGCCGGCTGATCGCGCCCTTCTTGAAATCCTCCGCGGTCGGCTTTGCCCGTGGGTGCAGTTTTCTGTCGGTCAGCATGAATTTCATTGTCGTTCCCTCTATTGTTGGTGCAGGTCGCCCGCGCGGCGGTTTTTGGCGGCGACGACCTGCACCAAACCCAACGGGCGCCCCGATTGCCGTCAGGCGCGGAGGCGGATACGGCCGCCGCGCGCCTTTGCCTGCGAGGAGATCATAGGTCCGCTTTCCGCGGCGGAATGTTTGGTTTTCCGCAATTCTTGTGCGCTGTTCCGCAGGCTAAAGTTGGCTGACGCGCATAATTGCTGCGCCTCGCCGGGCGGCTGGGTCTCCGGTCTTCGCGGTCAGAGCTCTGCGTAAAGTTGCGCCGCATTCTCGAAGGTGAAGCGCAGCGGCACCGATCCCTCGACCTGCCACACGCTCACCGTGTCGCCTGCCATCAGCCGGCAGGCGTCGAGCGTGTTGGTGACCGCTCCGCCATAGAGGCGGTTGGCGAGGTTGAGGATGCCGGTCTGGTGCATGGCGCTGCTGCCGCTGCCGCAGGCGTCCTTGACCAGCAGCACGCGAAAACCGCGCGTCACCGCATCCTTCACTGTGGCGTCGATGCAGGCTTCGGTCCACACGCCGGCAATCACCAACCATTCGATTCCGGCCGCTTTGAGCTTGTCGCCAAAATCGTTCTTGCCGAAGACGCTCGCTTCCTGCTTGAGCAACATGGCTTCGCCCTTTTGCGGCGCCACTTCATGGCAGATCGCCGTCAGCGGATCGTCCTTGTCGGAGAAGGCCGACTTGCCGCTCTCGTCGAGCGGATGGAACGGCCGCGCCTCGGAGAGGTCGACAATATAGGCCCAATGATAGAGCGGCACGAAATTGCGCCGCGCCGCCTGCTGCAGGCGTTGGACATTGGCGAGGATGTCGGCAAAGCCTTCGACCAGATAGCGCTTGTCCTTGCGATGCTCCTCCTGGAGATCGATGAACACCGCGGCCACCGTGCCGCGCCGGATGGAAATGGGGGATTTCATGCGGATGCTCTCGAAGGGGTGCCGCGGCGCGTCGGAATGTGCCGCAGCGTATCAGCTTCGTCATTCCAGCGCGAAGCAGCCGCGAAGCGGCGTCGCGAAGACCCTGGAATCCATTCCGTTACCTTGATCGAAGAGTGCGGCCTAACAGAATTCTGCGCCGTTGCGGCGCTCCGACGTAACGGATTGGATCCTAGGGTCTGCGCCGCGTCGCTTCGCTCCTTGCTTCGCCCTGGGATGACGAGGACATGAGTGCTGCGGCCAGTCTCGAACGCCTGCGATAACGAATGGGCGGCGCCAACAGAGCGCATCGGCATCAAACCGCTCATTCCAGAAACTCATCCTCATAAGGGAAGCGCGAGAGAAGCTCGGTGCCGGTTTCGGTGATCAGGACCTCGTCCTCCAGCTTGACGCCTTCGCGGCCGCCCTTCTCGCCGATATAGCTTTCGACGCTCACCACCATGCCGGGTTGGATGATGCCGTCGCGGCCGTATGTCTCGTAATCCATCGCGTGGGCGATGAAGGGCGTCTCGCCATGCATGCCGACGCCGTGCATGACCGAGGTGTAGCGCTGGTCGACGAAGCGATCCGGGATTTTCCAAGCCTTCTCGGCGATCTCGCGGAAGGCCATGCCGGGTTTCACGATGGAAATGTTGTGCTGCACCTGGTCATGCGCCATGCGATAGAGCGATTTCTGGTAGGGCGTCGGCTTGCCCGGGCCGCACCGGAAGGTGCGCGAGAAGTCGGAATAATAGCCGTAGCAGCCGATCGTGTCGGTATCGAGCGCGACCAGCTCGCCCGGCCTGATCTTGCGGCCGCTCGCCTCGTTGAACCACGGATTGGTGCGCTGTCCTGACGTCAGCAGCCGGGTCTCGATGAACTCGCCGCCCTGGCGGATCACCTCGTGATACATAATGGCGAAGAGCTCGTTTTCGGAAACGCCGGGCTTGATCGCCTCCCGGACGGCGGCCACCGCGGCTTCAGCTCCGGCCATGGAGGCCTGCAGGCATTTCACCTCCTCCGGCGTTTTCACCGCGCGCACGGCAAGAATCTCGCCCTGGCAGTCCTTCACCTCGCAGCCGCGCTTTTCCAGAGCCACCGCCTGCAGATGGCTGCAGCGGTCGAGGCCGAGCTTCATCGAGCCGCCGCCATGCCTCTTCAGAAGCTCGGTGATCTCGTCGGCGAACGGCCCCGCCGTCTCGTCGTCGCGACCGGAGACGGAGGACCAGACGAGCTTGGAAGGACGCGCCTCGTCGATCGTGTCGAGCACCATCGAGACATGGTAGCTCTGCGGATATTCGAACAGCACGATCGGTCCTTCGGTCGGGATGAAGAAGTAGCGGGTCGAATTGCGCAGGAAATAGCCGAACATGTTGCGCGAGCCGGTGGCGTAGCGCTGGTTATAGGGGTCGAACAGCACGACGCCGCCATAGCCCGCCTCGCGCATCCAGGCGCGCAGTTTGGCGAGCCGCCCCTTGCGCAGAGCGTCAGCGTCGATGAAGGACGGCTCGGTGTCGGAGAGCCACATGCCGCCGGCGGGATCGGCCGCGGCCGGATGGCGCATGCGGTCCTTGAAGTCCACATCCTCGGTGCTGTCTGGATCGAAAACGACGATGCTCATGGGTGCCTCCTGTTCCCGCGAACATAGCCGGGCAGGATGCAGAGCTTGTGCGGCATTCCGCAAATGTCGTGCAGGATGCCGCGCGACCGATGTCGTCACTGCAATGTCGGCGGGACAGAGGGGGTGTGTGAAGGAAGTCGGCGTAGTAGCAGCAAAGCGCACCCTAATGCCTTCGCATCGCCTTCGGCGCGTGCCCGTGCTCCTCGCGAAACGCCCGCGCAAAGCTCGACATCGAAGCAAAACCGCAGGCCAGCGCCACATCGCGCACCATCAGCGTCGAATGCGCCAGCAGATCGGCGGCGCGCTTCAGCCTGAGGCGCCGGTAATAGCCGTTCGGCGAGATATCCAGCTCAGCGCGGAAATTGCGCTCGAGCTTGTCGGGCGAGACGCCAAGCCGCTCAGCCAGCTCCGCCATGCCGAGCCGTTCCTCGACCGCGTCCTCCATGATGGCGATCGCCGACAGCACCAGCTCGTTCTGCACCCCGGTGCGGAGGCGCAGCGGCATCAGCTTGCGGTCGACGCTCGACCGCAGGGGAGAGTGCACGAACCATTCCGCGACACCCGCGGCAAGCTCGGCGCCGTAGTCGCGCGTGATGATCTCCAGCATCATGTCGAGGCTGCCGACGCCGCCGGCCGAGGTAAAACGCTTGCGGTCGATGACGAAGAGATCGCGCCTGAGCTCGATGTCGGGAAACGCCTCGGTGAAAGCGGCCTGGCTGGTCCAGTGCAAGGTGCAGGCATGTCCGTCGAGCAGGCCGGCGCGGGCGAGGAAGAACGCTGCATCCGCCACCGCGCCGATATGCGCGCCGCCGCGCAGGCTTTTGCGGATCCAGCTCATCGCCTCGTCGGCTACGACATGGTCGGCATCGCCGCCCGAGCAGACGACGATGCGATCGACCTTCGGTGCGTTGGCGGCCGAGAAGCCGGGCTGGATGATGACGCCGTTGGAGGCTTCGACCGTGCCCTGTTCCGCGCCGACGATCACCCATCGGTAGCAGTCGCGCTTCGCAAGAATGTTGGCGCCGCGCAGCGGCTCGATGACCGAGGAAAACGCCATCATCGGAAAGCCGGGAAAGACCAGCACCGCGAAGGAGAGCGGGGTCTCGCGCGCCTCCGGCTGCGCGCGGTCGCGTTTTCGGTTGGCGAGAATGGCGCTCACGACTTTTGTGTTTCCCGCGCGCAGCATTGGTGGCAGAGAAGGCCAAACTGTAGCGGGCGCTTCAGCGCCCTAGCAACGGAGAAACGACCAGGATGTTTGCGGCAACGGCCATCGACACGAGCAGCAAGCCGGCCTTCTACGATGAGCTGGCCAGGCAATTGAAAGCGCTGCTGGAAGGCGAGCGCGACTCGATCGCCAACGCCGCCAACACCTCGGCGCTCATCTACCAGATGGTGCCCGACCTCAACTGGGCGGGTTTCTATTTCCTTCAATCCGACGAAGAGCTGGTGCTCGGCCCCTTCCAGGGCAAGCCGGCCTGCGTGCGCATAGCGGTCGGCAAGGGCGTCTGCGGCACGGCGGTCGATCTCGACATGTCGATGCTGATCAAGGACGTGCACGATTTTCCCGGCCACATCGCCTGCG
Source organism: Mesorhizobium sp. M1A.F.Ca.ET.072.01.1.1 (assembly GCF_004023325.1). NCBI lineage: Bacteria > Pseudomonadati > Pseudomonadota > Alphaproteobacteria > Hyphomicrobiales > Phyllobacteriaceae > Mesorhizobium > Mesorhizobium sp. M1A.F.Ca.ET.072.01.1.1. The sequence continues at coordinate 10,718 of NZ_RZSF01000127.1, forward strand.
ATGCCGACTCGCGCTCCGAACTGGTCGTGCTCTTGCGCGACGCCGAAGGCGTGTTCGGCGTGCTCGATCTCGACAGCCCGCTGCCCGGCCGCTTCGACAAGGAAGACCAGGCCGGCATCGAGAAGCTTGCCGCGATCTATGTGGCCGCCAGTTCCTTTGAGGACTGAACTCCTAGCGGACTGCGGTACGGCTACGCCGCTGGTTCAACGACCCTGTCTTGCGTTGCAATACGCGCGTCGTTACCTCTGGCGGAATATGACGCCTACCAGGCGCGCCGAAGGGAGAAGATATGTCGCACAATCTGCAGTTCTATATCGACGGCGCCTGGGTCGATCCGGTGGTGCCGAACAGTTTCGACGTCATCGATCCGTCGAACGAAGACGCCTTCGCGCAGATCTCGCTAGGCACCAAGGCCGATGTCGACAAGGCGGTCGCTCCGCCAGGCGCGCCTTCGCCACTTTCGGCTTCAGTGAAGTCGAGGAGCGCCTCGACATCCTCAACCGCGTCATCGAGGTCTACAAGAAGCGCAGCAAGGACCTTGCGCTCGCCGTCTCGCGCGAGATGGGCGCGCCGCGCCAGATGGCGCTGGACAGCCAGGTCGGCGTCGGCCAGGCGCATCTGGAGAAGATGGCCGAGGTGCTGAAGACCTTCCAGTTTCGCCATGTCAAAGGCTCCTCGCTGATCGTCAAGGAGCCGATCGGCGTCGTCGGCCTGATCACGCCCTGGAACTGGCCGCTCAACCAGATCACCTGCAAGGTCGGCCCGGCGCTCGCCGCCGGCTGCACCATGGTGCTGAAGCCGTCGGAGATTGCGCCGCTCGACGCAATCATCTTCGCAGAGATCATGGACGAGGCCGGTGTGCCGAAGGGCGTCTTCAACTTGGTCAATGGCGACGGCCCAACTGTCGGGCAGGCTTTGGCCAGCCATCCGGATGTCGACATGATGTCCTTCACCGGCTCGACGCGGGCCGGCATCCTCGTCGCCAAGGCGGCCGCCGACACGGTGAAGCGTGTTCATCAGGAGCTCGGCGGTAAATCCGCCAATATCCTGTTCCCCGACGTCGATCTGCAAAGGGCGGTTACCAAGGGCGTGGCCGGCTGCTTCGGCAATAGCGGCCAGTCCTGCAACGCGCCGACCCGCATGTTCGTGCCGCGCGACCGGCATGACGAGGCCGCCGGCTATGCCAGGACGGCGGCGGAGAAATTCACCGTCGGGCCGGCCGACGCGCCGGGAACGAAGCTCGGCCCGGTGGTAAGCCAGCTGCAGTTCGACAAGATTCAAGACCTGATCCAGAGCGGCATCGACGAAGGCGCAACCCTGGTCACCGGCGGCCCCGGCCGTCCGGCCGAGCTCAACCGCGGCTTTTATATCCGCCCGACCGTCTTCGCCAACGTGACGCACGACATGCGCATCGCGCGCGAGGAAATCTTCGGGCCGGTGCTGTCGATCATGCCTTACGACACGGTCGAGCAGGCGATCGAGCTGGCCAACGACACCGTCTTCGGCCTCGCCTCCTACATCCAGGCCAAGGACATCGAGAAGGCGCGCCAGGCCGCGGCCCGCATGCGCTCCGGCAACGTCTATATCAACTATCCGACGTGGGACGCCGGCCTGCCCTTCGGCGGCTACAAGCAGTCCGGCAACGGCCGCGAATATGCCGAATACGGTCTCGAGGATTTTCTGGAGATCAAGGGCATCGCGGGATACGCGGCGGCGGAGTAGGCGGAACAGAGGCCGGCGCAGGCAGATAGAGAAAGGGCGCGATCTCGGCTTCGCCATTTGCCATGAGCCGCTTGCCGCGACAGCCGATCAGCTCTTCCTCGCCGCCTTCTTACCCGCGCCTTGCCTCGATGATGCCCACCATGGCGCGAGTGAATTCGACCACGCTGTTTGCCGTGATGGCAGCATTGTCGGGGCTCTGGCCGATTTGCTCGGCTGCTCCGCAGCACGAGCGGCGGATGAGGTCGTAATGAGCAAGTCTTTCATCGTCCGGCAACGCCGCCAAGTTCAAGGCTCGACGGTGAAGCATGCGCAACAGCTGCGCCAGCGCTGTTTCGACACTCATGCGTTTGGCTCCGCATCGGTCGAACGTCTCGGCACATAAAGTGCCGGATCGTCGATCAGGGGGCGGTTCTCGTCCCCGATCCGGCAAGGCTGCGCCTTAGTCGTTAATACATCGTTGATCGCTAATATGATCGGTGAAGGCTTTGGGCGGATTCCCGGATGCCATCGGATGTGGCGGAGGCAGATCATCCTCCGCGCGGCACGGCTAACGTCCTCGGCATTTCAAAATCTAACGATCGGCAAAATGCACCAGTAAGGATGCTTGGTAAGGGTTGATTCAACCCTTGCTGGTATGTACAAGGTGGCGGCTCCGGCCAGGGGTAGGGTTGCCTGAAAGCCGGAGCCGCCTGCGCGGCCGATGGGTAGTGTCCGCGCTGTCCCAGAATAGGACAGCGCGGTCTACGATTCGTTAATTCGCTAATATATCGTCCTATGGGCGAACCCCGCGGACAGCGATGCCGGCAAACGAAATTTCCCAAGCAATTGAATTCTCACAGTTCTAGCTGCGAATCTGGATTCGAACCAGGACCGGCGGAGTTAAGAGTCCGCTGGTCTACCCGTTCCTATCACCAGCAACGCTGCCAGCTCCCAGAGAAGATCCACCTTGTCTTTGGCCTCTTTCGGGGGCGATGGGATCGAATGGGGATGGCGATGGGGTCGACAGACCGGCCCGACCGTCATCCTGAATGATGATTGCATCGATGCACTTCGTCGCAATGCTCAAGCCCTTTGCCATGGTTAACGAGTCATGGGCCGGCGGGACCTTCATAAAGACTTTGCTAATATTAGAAAGAAGACAAGCCGTTCAGCGGAACAAGCCTCGCTGAACGCAGTTCGGTGCGACGTCGCGTCGGCTATTGCCGTCGCGTTGGGAGACAGCAGCGCAAGCGAACCCGACAGGAAGCCAAGCCTTCGCAAGGCCTCTCGCGAGCTGCCAAGAAATGAGTGGAACATCACCCCTAGGTGCGCAATGACTACCCCCAAACACATTTCAACGTTCGACCTCGATCAGCTGCGCGAAGCCTTCAAGCAATTGACTCGCGAGCAAGGCATCACAGCCGAAGAACGGGACGTATACGCCCAGCTTTTCCTTAAGCAGACCTGCGCCCCAGTCTTAGCGCTCGGCCCTGAACGGCGGCCGGTGCAGCCTTGGAGTTAGCGGCTGGTGTGCCGCATTGGCGGTTGCGGGTTTGACGGCAGCTTCCCGCAAAGTCCGGCGACACAATTGCGCCAAGCCAGGCTTGTCCGTCGAGATCATGGCCCGAACGCCGCTGCAGCTCTGCGATGGATCACCAGATGGTGGGCCGGGGCCCCAGCTGATCTGGACGCCTTATGAAGCGGCGCTAAATCAAGCCGATGCTGGTTGCGTTGAGTATATTCACTTTTCTTTTTTGCACCGCCTCCCTTCAGGCCCAGGACTGGCAGCCGTTTGGGGTCCGGCAACTGGGCTTCACATTCGATGTTCCGCCTGGTTTCGTCCTCACCCAGCATTCGGATCAGGGTGCTGCATTCCAAGGCGAACGAGACGCGTTTCTTGCCGTGTGGGGCGCCAGACTTGGAAGAGCCAGCTTTCGGGCCGAGATCGAGCATCGCATGCTGGAAGACGAAAAGGCTGGCTGGAAGTTGACGTACCGGCGCCTGACCTCGACCTGGGCGAGCTATTCAGGGATCAAAAACGGCGAGATCCGATATGTTCGCGCCATCAGGGTCTGTGATGACCGCGCCGCGCTTTTCACGATCAACTACAGCAGATCGGAGAAAACGCCTTATGATCGGATCATTGTGCGAATGGTAAGATCCTTAAAGGCCGAAGGCTGCTAGCCTTAGGCCCAGGATGGGTTTCGATCTGCATTGCCGGCATGCCCTGATGCTATTTTTTACGAGCGACACGCATTTCAATGATGCCCGCATCTTACGGATTGACCGGCGGCCTTTCGCATCGCTTGCCGAACATGACGAAGCGCTGATCTCTTTCTGGAACGAGACCGTCACGCCTGACGACGAGGTCTGGCATCTTGGCGACTTCGCGCGCCACGGCAAAGCAGGCGGGGAGGCACTTCTGTCGCGCCTCAATGGGCGCAAGAACCTGATCATCGGCAACAATGACCCGGACGAAACGACCGCCGCCGACGGATGGGCCAGTATTCAGCATTACGCGGAACTCAGGTTCAACGGGGTGCTTCTCATCCTGTGCCACTATCCGTTCCGCACCTGGAATCAGATGGGCAAGAAGTCGATCAATTTGCACGGTCACTCGCATGGGAAGCTCAAGCCGCTTCCACGCCAGTATGACGTTGGCGTAGATGCTTGGAACTTTCGGCCGGTCCCGCTGCCAGCATTGATCCAAAAAGGCGGTGCCCGGACGCAGGCTTCGCCAGCTTAAAAAGTAGGTCAGCCGGCCAGCGAGAGCATCAGGGGCGGCCGTTCTTTTGGACCGCGCTAACCGAACACCCGAGTCTTTCATCATCGACGGCGAGATGATCGCGCGGGATCCCGACGGACGGCCGAACTTTCATGCCGTCCATTCGCGCATGACCTGAACGCCGAGCTGCTCACCTTCGTCGCCTTCGACCTTCTCTACTCAACGGCGAGCACATTCGTGCTCTGCCGCTGATCGAGCGCTAGGCGAGGCTCTGGAAACTGATCAAACCGTAAGACGCGGGGCTTACAGGGCGCGATCCGGCGCGAAGACCGAGATCGCCTTTGGGTGAACCTTGAAATGGGCCGGTGTCGACGTGACGATCTCGCCATCGGTGTTGACCGGCATCGCCTTCCGCGTCTCGATGTCGAACTCGACGCACCTGGCCGTGCGCACCTCACGCCATGCGCCATGCGTTCCAGAACGGAAAGAGCGGAGCATCAAAGCCAGCTTCCAGAGGTTCGTCATTTCCAAGCTATAGAGATCGAGATGTCCGTCATCGATTTCGGCCGTTTCTTCCACCACGTTGCCGCCGCCGTAGTGCCGACCGTTTCCAACCGCGATCTGGTAGGTTTCCACCTCGATCGCCGCGCCTTTCTCGGTAATCTTCGCGTGAAACCGCGCGGCCCGGGTCAACACTTTCATCGCCGCCAGCGCATAGCCCAGCCTGCCGAAGCGCTTCTTCAGTGCGGGGTCAAGACCCTGCGCCAGTTCGGTGCTGAGTCCGATACTTGCGACATTGAAAAAGGCATGACCGTTGACCGTCCCGACATCGATCAGTCGGGTTCGGCCTCGCGCGATCACATCGGCGGCCTGCAGGAGATCCATCGGAATGTTGAGCGTACGAGCAAGGTCATTCGCCGTCCCCATAGGAATGATGCCCATCGGCAGGCCGCTTTCCATGATCGCCGTCGCCGCCGAGGACACCGAACCATCGCCACCGCACACGACCACAAGATCGGCCATATGGCGTAAGCGAACGATGTCTCGAGCGATTTCAGGCAACGCCTCGAACATCTCAACGGTGACGGAAAGCCGACCTCGCCCCAGCCGCTCCACAATTGGCGCGAGCATCTCCTGGCCGCGCCGAGCCTTGGGATTGAGGAGCAGCAACGCGCGCCTTTTGGCTGCTTCGCTCATTCAAAGATCGGTCCGACTGATCATGGCTCAACGCAAATAGGGTGGCTGCTTCCGGATTTCGACCGCAAACCGACGCGAAACGTCACACCTGCCCCGCCCATGGCGCGCGGTTTCTAAGCGACGGAGAGCGTAGCGCGCCTGCGGCGTCGGATCATTCGCGGGCAAAAGGTCCACATTGGCTATGGCGAAGCGCTTTCTTGAGAAGGCCCGCCGAGCCGGAAATGACGGCTCTGGTTCCCGCGTGGCTCCTCTGTCCACCTCTCGGCGGGACTCTTTGCAACTCAATGAGTTTCGCTTAGCCGCATTGTCTGGCGCCGATCGGCCTTCGAACTTGACCATGCTCAGCAGTGTTAATCCAAGCTTGTCGTTCGGCAGCTTGCGGCTAAGCTTGCAGTATTGCGGAAGACAGGGAAACAGATTTGCTTCGTCGATCGGTACGAGCCCATCTGCTTGGACTAATCGCAGCGGCCGTGTTGCCGGTCTGGCTGTTTGCTGCCTATCTGTTCGTTGCCTACGCCCTGCATGAGCAGTCTCGTATCGAGCAGGAGGCGCTTTGGATTGCTCGTCAGGTGTCGCTGGTCGTTGATGGCGAACTCGTCAATCTCAAGACCCTTCTGGAAGGGCTCTCCAAGTCGCCTGCTCTCGCCGATGATGATCTTCAGGCTTTTAGCAACGAGGCGAGCCGCCTCGTCCATGGTACGGATCAGGTAATCACGCTGCGTGATCTCGGTG
>NZ_RZSF01000128.1:0-17062 GCF_004023325.1 Mesorhizobium sp. M1A.F.Ca.ET.072.01.1.1
GTGTGGGGGAGGGGCTACTTCACGCCTGCGCCACCAGCCAGTCCCTGACCTTGCGCGCGTTGTCGCTGAGCTCGCGGTTCTTCGGCCAGATGACATGGAAGCCGATGCCGGTCCTCATCACATGCTCGGTCACCGGCACCAGCAGCCCTGATGCCACCAGCCGATCGACCAGATGCCGCCAGCCAAGCGAGATGCCTTGCCCTTCCATCACCGCCTGGATCACCAGGGCGTAGTCGTTGATACGCAGGCCGCGCTCGGCATTGCGCAGGCTGGTTCCGGCCGAAGCGAACCATTCGTCCCAGTTCGGCGCCTCGCGATAGGGCTCCTCGAGATGGATCAGCCGGTGCGTGGCCAGTTCCTCGACCGTCTTCGGCATGCCGAATTTGGCGAGGTAGCTGGGGCCGGCGACGGGGAAGATCTCTTCATCGGACAGCGACAGCGAGTGATAGTCCGGCCAGTCGCGCGGCACGCCGCCGCGCACCCCGAGCGGAATACCCTCGGCAATGATGTCGAGGTCGCGGTCGGCGGTCTGGATGCGCAGGTCGATGCCCGGCAGTTGGTCGCGGAACTGCTGCAGACGCGGCATCATCCAGAACGAGCCGAAGGCCGTCGAGGCGGCAAGGGTGACATGGCCGCCGGTCGCCTGCAGGCGAAGGTCCTCGGCAGATTTGCGGATATGCGACAACCCCAGCGAGACGTCCGCGTGGAAGCGCTCGCCGGCCTCGGTCAGGAGCACCTGGCGGTGGCGGCGCTGAAACAGCTTGGCGCCGAGCTGTTCCTCCAGTCCGCGCACCGCATAGGAGACGGCCGCCTGGGTCATGCCGAGCTCGCGCCCGGCCGCGGTGAAGCTCGACAGCCGGCCTGCCGCCTCGAAGACGACGAGGCTGCCGGCCGAGGGCAGGAGATGGCGCAGGCTTCGCATAAGCGCAGCTTATACAAGAGATCAGGATTTTCCAGCGTCACATCCATATTTCGTGTCGCTAACTTGGTCGGGCGGGATGAAGGAGGCAACATGAACGCACCGGCCGCTGAATTGACTGAGCCGACCCACCGTCGCGGCGGCGGCCGCCTTGGGCGCAAGGCGCTGAGAAGCGCGCCGGTCGCGTCTTTCCCGACGCTCGTTCGCCAGATTCCGGCCTATGAGATCGTGCCCGACGAGGCGGTGGAACTGATCCACGAGGAGTCGCTCAAAATCCTCGAGGAGGTTGGCTGCGAGTTCCGCGACGACGAAGCGATCGCGCTTTGGAAGGCGGCGGGTGCCGACGTCAAGGACACACGGGTCCGCATCGATCGCGCGTTGCTGATGGAGCTTGTCTCGAAGGTCCCGCCGGAATTCACGCTCAATGCGCGCAACCCCGAGCGAACGGTTCGCGTCGGCGGCAAGAACTCGATCTTCGTGCCGATGTATGGCGCGCCTTATGTGCGCGACCTCGACAACAAGCGGCGTTACGGCACGCTCAACGACCTCAACAATTTCCACAAGCTCGCCTACATGGCGCCGGCGCTGCATTCGTCGAGCTCGATCATCTGCGAGCCGATGGAGATCCCGGTGCCGAAGCGGCACCTCCACATCATCCATTCGGCGCTCAAGCACTCCGACAAGCCGTTCATGGGTATCGTGACGTCGAAGGAGCGGGCCGAAGACACGATGGCTATGGCTGCGATCGTGTTCGGCGAGGAGTTCGTGCGCGACAATCCGGTGCTGGTGGCGATCACCAATTGCAATTCGCCGCTGGTGTGGGACGCCACCATGCTCGACGCCATGCGGGTCTATGCCCGCCACAACCAGCCGCTGATCCTGGCACCCTTCGCGCTCTGCGGCGCCTCGACCTCGGCCTCCGCCGTCGGCGCGGTCGCGCAGGTCAATGCCGAGGCGCTCGCCGGGGTGGCCTTCACCCAGCTGATCCGTCCCGGCTCGCCGCAGATCTATGGCCAGTTCATGGTGACCGTCGACATGAAGACCGGCGCCCCGATGGGCGGCACGCCGGAGGCTGCGCAGATGATGTATCTGATGGGCGCGCTGGCGCGGAAATACAAACTGCCATGGCGCACCTCGGGCTTCCATGTCGGCTCCAAGCTCAACGACGCCCAGGCAGGCTACGAGGCGAACATGCTTATGCATGCCGCGATCCTCGCCGGCGCCAATTACATCTGGCACTCCGCCGGCTGGCTTGAAGCCGGCCTTACCTGCGGCTATTCGAAATTCGCCACCGACTGCGAGCAACTCATCGGTTGGTACAAATATGCCGGCGGCGTCCCCTTCGACGATTTCAAGGAAGCCATGGCGGCGATCCGCGAGGTCGGCCCGCAAGGGCATTTTCTCGGCACGCAGCACACGCTCGAGCATTTCGAGCGCGCCTTCTTCATGCCGAGCATCATGGATTTCAACTCCTTCGAGCAATGGAGCGCCGAAGGCGCTAAGGATCACGACACGCGCGGCCTCGAAAAGGCGCGCAACATGCTCGCCGACTATCAGGAGCCGAAGCTCGACGAAGGCATCGCCGAAGGTCTCAAGGATTTGATCGCGCGGCGCGAGGAAAAGCTGCCTGATACCGTTAGTTGACAAAAAATGGGCAAAGGCCGTCGGCAATCGTGACTGACAGCAAGCCAATGGCTCAGCCAGCGCGCACCTTGCCGTTCGCCAGGTGTTTCTGAAGCGATTGACAGGCGTTCATAATATGATCGTAGACCAACTTTGCGGCCTGTTCGGTCTCGCCAGCGCGGCAGGCGGCCAGGATTTCGCGATGTTCTCGATCCGCAAGCTCATGACCGCCGGAAATCGTCAGCTGAACTCGCAGATAGCGTTCGATCCGATCGTTAACCGACCGGATCATGCGGAGCAGATATGGTCGCCCGGCGTCTAGATAAAGACTGGAATGGAACTCCCAATTTAGTTCCGCCCAGCGGCCGACGTCGGTTTCCTTCGCAAAGGAGTCGCAACTTGCTTGCGCTTTATCGAAGGTCTTCTCGTTCATGTGGGGGAGGGAAAGCCGAATTGCGTTCGATTCCAGCATGGCTCGGACCTCGAAAATCTGCACGATCTCCGGTTCCGACATGCTGGCGACAATTGCGCCCTTGTTTCGCTGAAATGCCACGAATCCCTCTGCCTCGAGCCGCTTCAAAGCTTCCCGCACCGGAATCTTGCTGATGTTGAACATGCGGGCGACGTCGTCTTGCCTGATCGGTTCGCCCTCATCAAGCGACCCGGATATGATTGCTCCGCGGATGAACTTCAAAACCACGTCGGAAGCGGTGGGGGCGGCACCCAAATCGGGAATGTCGGCAAATGCAAATGGCACGTGTAGAGTCTCCGCACGGAGCGTCAGATCTGCAAACATAGATATCGTAGACGATGTTCGCGATCAAATACGCTCGCGATTCTGCTCAATCCGAGTGTCTGCGTGGCCTGAGATGCCGTCCGGCGTGGGCTCTTTTGAGCCCGGCCGATCAGCAGCGACGCATTTCCCTTCAATCGAGCCTTGACGAGAGCCGAAGATCGTATACGATATCCAATCGGAAGCCGCGGCTCTGGGGACTCCCGAATGCGAAGCACGAAAGTCATCCATGTTGTTTCCTGCCACGCGGAGGGCGAAGTCGGGGATGTCATCGTTGGCGGGGTGTCTCCTCCGCCGGGAGACACCGTCTGGGACCAGCGCAAATGGATTGCAGAAGACAACGGACTTCGTAACTTCGTTCTTAACGAACCGCGCGGCGGCGTCTTCCGGCACGTCAACCTTCTGGTCCCTCCCAAGCATCCCGACGCGCAGATGGCTTGGATCATAATGGAGCCGGAGGATACGCCCCCGATGTCCGGCTCCAATTCGATTTGCGTCTCGACGGTAATTCTGGACACCGGGATCATCCCCATGCAGGAGCCGGTAACCGAAATGGTGCTCGAGGCGCCGGGCGGTCTGGTACGCGTGCGGGCCGAGTGTGCCGGAGGAAAAGCCCAGCGCATCACCGTCGAAAACGTACCATCATTCGCCAGCAGGGTCGGTGTGCCGCTTGAGGTCGATGGCCTCGGTACCATCACGGTCGACACGGCCTATGGAGGCGACAGTTTCGTCGTCGTCGACGCACCTGCCCTTGGGTTAGCGCTTGAAACCGACGAGGCTCGTGATCTCGCCGAACTTGGGGTGCGCATCACCGATGCGGCCAATCGACAAATGGCGTTCTCCCACCCTGAGCGTCCCGATTGGCGCCACCATTCGTTCTGTCTTTTTGCCGGCGCCATCACCCAGGATGGCAACCGCCTCCGCGCAAAATCGGTCGTTTCGATAAAACCTGGCAAGCTCGACCGATCGCCGACCGGAACGGCGGTGTCGGCCCGCATGGCGCTCTTGCACGCGAAGGGTCAAATGACAGCCGAGGATTGGTTCACCGGTGTGTCCATCATCGGGTCAGAATTTCACGGCAAGATTCTCGGCACCACGCAGGTTGTCGATATGCCCGCAATACGCCCCCAGATCAGCGGTCGCGGTTGGATCACCGGCATCCATCAGCACATGCTGGATCCTGAAGATCCTTGGCCGGCGGGCTATCGCGTGGCGGACACCTGGCCGATGAAGCGTGCGAAGGTGTGAAGGTGGTTCTTCGCCCGGCATCTTTCTCCAGCTCATGCCTCAAGAAGCTTGACGCTCAACAAGGCTCGTATACGATATTCGAAATGCCGCAGGATGGAGCGAGTTCTCACTATCTCAGGCAAGGCAGCGTCTGGACGCACGCTCACGCTGCAGGCGCCATCTACAGCTGAAAAAAAGTGCACCAGGATGGCCAATGTTTCGCAACATGGGAGGAAAAAATGACAATCTTCAAAAGCAACGGTGATCGCGTTCCTGCCGCCATCGAGGCGATGGCTAAAGAAGCGCGCGCGGGCCGCGTGGACCGGCGCGAATTCCTGGCGCTGGCAAGCGCCTTCGGCGCGTCGACGGCGTTCGCCTATGGCATGATTGGCCTTGCCGCGCCGACAAAAGCCCTGGCGCAAGAGCCGAAGAAAGGCGGAACGCTGCATGTCGCGATGTCGGTCAAGGCGCAGAAGGACCCGCGCACCTATGACTGGACGGAGATGGCGAACGTCACCCGCACCTGGCTGGAGCCGCTCGTGCGCTACACGCACCAGTTCACCTTCGAGCCGGTGCTGCTCGAAAGCTGGGACGTCAACGACGACGCCACCGAATACACGCTGCATCTGCGCAAAGGCGTCACCTGGAACAACGGCGATGCCTTCAACGCCGATGACGTCGTCTTCAACCTCAATCGCTGGTGCGAGAAGGGGGCTTCCGGCAATTCCATGGCCGCCCGCGTCGGCGCGCTGGTCGACGCCAAGACCGGCAAGGCAAGGGATGGCGCGATCACCAAGGTCGACGACCATACGGTCAAGCTGAAGCTGTCCGAGGCCGATATCGCGATCATTCCGGGTTTCACGGACTATCCGGCGCTGGTCGTGCATCGCAACTTCGACAAGGACGGCGCCGATCCGATCAAGAAGCCGATCGGCACCGGGGCTTTCGAGCTGGTGTCTTACGATGTCGGCCAGAAAGCCGTGGTCAAGCGCCGCGAGAACGGCAAGTGGTGGGGTGGCGAAGCGCCGCTCGACGGGGTCGAGTTCATCGACTACGGCACCGACTTCAACGCCACGCTGAATGCCTTCGATTCGGGCGAGATCGACCTCGATTTCGAAACGCCGGCCGACTTCATCGACCCCCTCGACAAGATGGATCTGGTGAAATCGGAAGTCGCGACGGCGACCACGCTCGTGGCGCGCACCAACATCACGCACAAGCCTTACGATGACAAACGGGTGCGCAACGCGCTGCAGATGGCCGTCGACAATAACCAGGTCATGCAGCTCGGCTACGCGGGCCGCGGCACGGTCGGCGAGAACCACCATGTCAGCCCTATCCATCCGGAATACTATCCGCTGCCGAAGAAGGAACGGGACGCGGCGGGCGCCAAGAAGCTGATGGCCGACGCCGGGCAGGCCGACTTCGAGCACGAGCTGATCACGGTCGAGGACGAATGGCAGAAGAACACCGGCGACGCGATCGCCGGCCAGTTGCGCGATGCCGGCATCAAGGTGAAGCGCACGGTGCTGCCCGGTTCGACCTTCTGGAACGACTGGACGAAATATCCTTATTCCATGACCATCTGGTACATGCGCCCGCTCGGCGTGCAGGTGCTGGCGCTGGGCTATCGCACCGGCGAGGCCTGGAACGAGACCGCGTTCTCGAACCCGGATTTCGACGCCAAGCTCAAGGAGGCGCTGTCGCAGATCGACGTCGCCAAGCGCAAGGAGGTGATGAAGGACGTCGAGCAGATCCTGCAGGACTCCGGCGTCATCATCCAGCCGTTCTGGCAGAAGCTCTACTGCCACATGAACAAGAAGGTGAAGAACTACGCCATGCACCAGACCTATCAAATGGACTTCCAGAACGTCTGGCTGGAAGCTTAAGCCGCGCAGCGCAAGGACTTCATGCGCCGTGAAAAAGCCGATATGCAGGATGCGTGGTGGTGATCGTGCCACCACGCCGCCGACCATCCGGAGATCCTGCATGAGACCGATGATGCTGGCAGTTGCCATCTCGATCGCCTTGCCTGCCGCGGCGCTCGCCGGGCCGGCTTCAAACGCCGTGAAGTTCTTCTATGTGCCTGAAGTGAAGTTCGAGGCGGACGCGAAATACCGCGACCGCTTCACCGAGCCGGTCACCAAGCTCTTCGAAGCCAACGACAAGGCGCGCAAGGAGAAGCCCGACGAGGTATCCTGCATCGACTTCGACCCAGGCCTCGACGCCCAGGATTTCGACCAGAAGACCGTGTCGAAGACGCTGAAGCTTGCCGAGGCCGTCAATGGCGACACCGCCGAGGTGACGGCAAGCTTCAATCTTTTCCCGGAAGGCGATGACTCCAAACGCGAAATGGTGTGGTCGCTGAAGAAAGTGGACGGCAAGTGGAAGATCGCCGACATCACCTCCAAAACCAGCGACTGGACGCTCAGCGCGCTGGAATGCGGCTCCTCGACGGAGTGACGCCGTGCTTCGGCGTCTGGTCCTCGCGCTGTCGAGCTTGTCGATGCTGACCGCGGGGCTGAACGGCGGCGCCTACGGGCAAGGACTGTTCGGCTCGCCGCCGCCGAACGCGTCCTCAGGCGACAATGCGCCTGCGATCGAGAAGTCGGCGCCGGCCACATCGCCTGAAAGCAAGCCGGCCGAACCGGCGCCAGCTGCGCCCGTCCTGCCCGGATCGCCGACGGCGGTGGTGAAGCCCTTCTACGAGCATCTCGGGCTGGAATTGGACCCCGGCCAGCGCAAGAACTTCAGCGATCCGGCGAAGAGCGTGCTCGACAAAGCCGACGCGCTGCGCGCCTCGGGTCAGGGCGAGTGCCTCGATCCCAACATGGCGCTCGACAATGCCGATTACGACAAGCTCGCCATCGACAAGAGCCTGCGCACCATCGAAGCGATCAATGGTGACGAGGCCAAGGTGGTGGTCGTCTTCGTCGTCGAAGGCCACCAGCACCGTCTCGAATGGAAGCTGAAGAAGGTCGGCGGCGACTGGAAGATCTCCGACCTCCTGTCGGTCACCGGCGAATGGGCGCTCAGCCAGTACCAGTGCGAATGAATATGATTGAACTTCGGCGCCGGCGATCCTTCGCGCCCCCCTCTGGCCTGCCGGCCATCTCCCCCACAAGGGGGGAGATTGGCAGCTTCGGCGACCCGCCTACTTTGCCACGATGGAGATTGGCGAAAGCCGGGGTGACGTCCGATCTCCCTCCAAGTGGGGGAGATGTCCGGCAGGACAGAGGGGGGCGCTGTCCCGCCAGCCTTTCGCAACAAATTTCACCCGCGCCCGCGATATGGCGGCACCCCGGTGTCGGGCAGCCAGGCGCCTTCAGGCGGCGCGCCGGTCTGCCAGAAGACGTCGATGGGAATGCCGCCCCGCGGGAACCAGTAGCCGCCGACGCGCAGCCAGAGCGGCTTGGTCGCTTCGACGATGCGGCGGCCGATCATGACGGTGCATTCCTCGTGAAAGGCGCCATGGTTGCGGAACGAGGTCATGAACAGCTTCAGCGACTTCGATTCCACCAGCGTCTTGTCGGGCGCGTAGTCGATGACGATGTGGGCGAAGTCGGGCTGGCCGGTGACCGGGCAGAGCGAGGTGAATTCCGGGCAGGTGAAGCGCACGATCGCGGGCGGGCCGTCGCCTCGCTCGAACGGCACGGTCTCCAGGACTGCCTGTTCGGGACTCTGGGGCGTCTCGACGTGTTTGCCGAGCTGGGTCAGGTTTTTTGCGTCGGTCATCGATGGCTCCTCGCTGCCGCCGATGATTGCAAGGGCGGCAGGTGCAATCAGTTGAAAGTGCGCCGCGATCGAACGGACGCGGCGTGTTTGGCGGCTCATTAGCATTGGAGCGAAAGCCGCGCAGCGGTTTTCGGATGAATCCGATGCGTGAAATGGAAGCGGGAGCAGCTCCCGCGCAATTTGATACGGCAGGAAGACGATGACCAGCAACGACCCGCTTCTCCAACCTTATCAGCTCAAGCACCTGACGCTGAAGAACCGGGTGATGTCGACCAGCCATGAGCCGGCTTATTCCGAGGACGGCATGCCGAAGGAGCGCTACCGGCTCTACCACGCCGAGAAGGCCAAGGGCGGCATGGCGCTGACGATGACGGCGGGCTCTGCCATCGTGTCACGCGACAGCCCGGCCGCCTTCGGCAACCTGCATGTCTATGACGACGCCATCGTGCCGTGGCTCGCCGAGCTTGCGGATGCCTGTCATGAGCATGACTGCAAGGTCATGATCCAGATCACCCATCTCGGTCGCCGCACCGGCTGGAACAAGGCCGACTGGCTGCCGGTGCTTTCCGCCTCGCCGGTGCGCGAGCCGGCGCATCGCGCCTTTCCCAAGACCATCGAGGACTGGGACATCGAGCGCATCGTTGCCGATTATGCTTCCGCCGCCCAGCGCTGCCAGGCGGCCGGCCTCGACGGCATCGAATTCGAATCCTACGGCCATCTGATGGACGGCTTCTGGTCGCCGGCCACCAACCATCGCGACGATGATTTCGGCGGCTCGCTCGACAACCGGCTGCGCTTCACCAACATGGTGCTGGATGCGGTTCGCGCCGCGGTCGGCGAGAAATTCGTCGTCGGCATCCGCATGGTCGCCGACGAGGATTTCGAAAAAGGCCTGTCGAAGGAGGAGGGCGTCGAGATCGCGAAACGTCTGGCTGGCTCCGGCAAGGTCGATTTCCTCAACATCATCCGCGGCTCGATCGAGACCGACGCGGCGCTGACCAAGGTCATCCCGGTGACCGGCATGCGCTCGTCGCCGCATCTCGATTTCGCCGGCGAGGTGAGGGCGGCGACGAAGTTCCCGACCTTCCACGCGGCGCGGATATCCGATGTCGCCACCGCGCGCCATGCGGTCGCCTCCGGCAAGCTGGACATGGTCGGCATGACGCGCGCCCACATCGCCGATCCGCATATCATCAGGAAAGTGATGGAAGGGCGCGAGCACGAGATCCGGCCTTGCGTCGGCGCCACCTACTGCCTCGATCGCATCTATGAAGGCGGTGAGGCGCTCTGCGTCCACAACGCCGCCACCGGCCGCGAAGCGACGATCCCGCATGTCATCGCGAAAAGCGAAGGACCGAAGAGGCGGGTGGTGGTCGTCGGCGCCGGGGCGGGCGGTCTGGAAGCCGCGCGTGTCGCCGCCGAACGCGGCCATCAGGTGACGGTCCTCGAAGCGTCCAGCCAGGCCGGCGGCCAGGTGCGGCTCGCGACGCAAAATCCGCGCCGCAAGGAGCTGATCGGCATCATCGACTGGCGGCTTGCCGAGCTCGATCGCCTGGGCGTCGAGATCCGCTACGACACATGGGCCGAAAAAGACGATGTCTTGGCTCTGTTGCCGGATGTGGTGATTGTCGCCACCGGCGGCCTGCCGCAGAACCCGCCGCTGGCAGCGGGCGACAATCTCGTCACCTCGAGCTGGGACATTATGGCCGGCAGCGTCAAGCCGGCCGAGAACGTTCTGGTCTATGACGACAATGGCGGCCATCAGGGCATGGGCGCGGCGGAATTGATTGCCAACAGCGGCTCGAAGCTGGAGCTGGTCTCGCCCGAACGCTTCTTCGCGCCGGAAATGGGCGGCCTGAACCACGTGCCCTATATGCGGGCTTTCCACGAGAAAGGCGTCACCGTCACCATCAACACTCGTCTGCGCTCCGTGCGACGCGAGGGTAACCAGCTCATCGCCGAGCTGGCGTCGGACTTCGCCGATGGCTGGCGCGGCGAGCGGCGCGTCGACCAGGTGGTGGTCGAGCATGGCACCGCGCCGCTCGACGATCTCTACCTCGCGCTGAAGCCGCTGTCGAAGAATGGCGGCGCGGTCGACTACGAGCGGCTCGTAAGCGGCGGCGACATTTTTCCGCCGCGCAATCCGGAAGGCGGCTTTGTTCTGTTCCGCATCGGCGACGCAGTCGCCTCGCGCAACATCCACGCCGCCATCTATGACGGCATCAGATTCGGCATCCGGATCTGAAGCTGGGTCGTCCATTGGCCGGGCTGGACCTGACAGATCTTATTTGCAATTTTCGGACGCGGATTCCGAGGGCTGCAATTCGGGTCGCATAGTCGGGGGCTTGCTTGACCGGAAAAGTCCTGTTCGTTCCGCGCCAGACCAATACGGCGCTCTATATCCAATTGCACGAGGCCGGGCACGCATTGGACGATATCGTACGCGTGCAGAAGGCCTATCGGGTGGCGTGCGCGATGTTCAACGGCCGCTACCGAAAGTCGGGGCGGCCCTTTGTCTGCCATGCGGTAGGCTCCGCCTCGTCGGTGGCGCATTTCGAAAGGGATATCGATTTCGTCGTCGCGGCGATGTTCCACGCTGCCTATGACAGCGGCCAGTATCCGGACGGCAGGTCCAGTCGGCGCAGCGAGGCGCACCGGAAATGGCTGGAGGCGCGGATCGGGCCGAGGACTGAAGGCCTCGTCGCTCGCGTCGGCGCCATGAAATTCGATACCGGCGACCCCGAGCGCCTTCTGCAGGAGGGCGTGCCGGCCGGCGATGATGACATCCTGTTCCTGCAGCTTGCGCACGAGGTCGACGACCTCGCCGACGGCGGCTTGGCATTCGCACCCAAATATGGCCGCTCGATCGAAACGCGGGTCGCGGCCTGCGCCATCCTGGCCAGGCAACTTGGCCGCGAGGATCTCGCCGCGACGATCGAAACATATGGCGGCCGTTATGAAGCGCTTGGCTGGGCGGCAGCGCTTCAGGACGTCAGGCTGGAAGGTTTTCGCATCGCGCCGAATATGCGGACCTATATAAAGCTGCGACGGGAAAAACTACGCGGCGGTTCCGTTGAGGTGATCTGATGCACCGGTGACGGCCGCACCAAGGAAACGCACCGGACCTTCAAGGAGAGCCACCTGCCGCGTTGGTCCGGTGCGCCGCGCGTGGCCGCCGGCCTGCACCGGTACCGCGCGAGCCGTTGACGGGTTAGAACATCCTGGCCGTGGCCATGCAAAACACGGTGATGACCAGCAGCCCGCCGGCGAGGCGTTCGCCTTTGATCATTTTCGCGCGCAACTGCGATTGCGTCGCCGCATCGGCGCCGGCCAATTGCCTGCTGGAAGAGGCAACAAGGGCGCCCTGCACGCCGGCGGCGATCAGCGCCGTCGCAATCCCCAACGCCAGCACCATCTCCATCGAGCCGAAAGCGCCTTCGTGGAAGAAATACCAGAGCAGCAGACCGGTCAAAAAGACCATGCCGGAGGCGCCGAGTTGCGGCCGGATAAAGCGCTCCGCCTTGATCTCCGGATCACGGGCAACCGCAATGGTCGTGCCGGCCCAGAAGACGCCGGCCATAACATGCAGGCCGATGACGACGATGTAGACATATTGCATGACTGCATTCCTCTCGTTCGCCCCGCCACCGGTGTGACGCTTTGCCTGTCGGTTTTGCCTATCGGCTGGGTCCGACAACGTTAATAAGACAAAGTTAGATATCTAACAGTTAGATGTCAATGCTTCATGCGAAGTTTCGCCAACCCGTTGCTTGTTCTAGTGTCCGGCCATGACGCCATTTGATCGCCCGCCCGTCGGAATGAACCTCGCCCGCACTGCCAAGGTGGTGGGGCAGGCCTTTGACGCCGCCCTGGTCGGGGCCGGCGGCACGCTGCCGGTGTGGCTGACGCTGCTCTCGGTCAAGTCGAGGGAACTGGCCAACCAGCGCGAGCTTGCCGGCATGATCGGCATCCAGGGCGCGACGCTGACGCATCACCTCAATGCCATGGAGGCGCAAGGCTTGCTGACGCGCCGCCGCGATCCGCAGAACCGCAGGATGCATCAGGTGGCGCTGACCGAAACCGGTGAAGCGCTGTTCGAGAAGTTGCGCCTCGCGGCCGTCGCCTTCGACAAGAGGCTGAGAGCTGGACTGCCGGACGAACGGCTTGCGGAATTCGCCGAGGTGCTGGCGGCGCTTCGGGCGAATGTGGGAGGTTAAGCCCGGCTGCCCTGCAGCACCTTGAGCTTCGCCTTCTTCGGGCTGCGCGCGGTAAGCCATTCGCGCGCCTTGTCCTGAGGCATCGGGAAGGCGATCGAATAGCCCTGCACCTGGTCGCAGCCGATCGCCATCAGCGAGTCGAGCTCGGCCTCCGTTTCCGCGCCCTCGGCGACGATCGAGATGCCGAGGCCGCGGGCAAGCTCGGTGATGGCGCGCACGATCTTGGTGTTGTCGCCGTTCTCGTTGATGTTCTGGACGAAGCGGCGGTCGATTTTCAGCCGATCGATCTCGTTCGGGTTGACATGGCTGAGTGAAGCATAGCCCGTGCCGAAATCGTCGAGCTCGAGATGGACGCCCGCCGCGCGGATATGCCTGAGCTTGGCGGCGATGCCGGTCTTCTCGTCGTCGAGGATGACGGATTCAACGATTTCCAGCGACAGCTTCTGCGGCGCAAGCCCTGCCCGCTCCAGCGTTCCGAACAGGAAATTGTCGAAATCCGGCTCGCGCAGCTCGGTGCCCGAGACATTGACGGCGATGCGTCCGAAATCGATGCCGGCGCGATCCCATTCGGCGGCTTCGTTGATCGCCTTGCTGATGACGATGCGGCCGATATCCGGCATGAAGCCGCACTTCTCCGCCACCGGGATGAATTCGCCGGGCGAGATCATGCCGCGCGTGGCGTGCTTCCAGCGCACCAGTGCTTCGATACCGCTGATCTTGCCGCTGGTGAGCGACACTTGAGGCTGGAAATAGACCTCGAAGGTCTTTTCCGCGATCGCCGTGCGGATGTCCTGCTCGAGCTGCTTGCGGTAGTCGAGCTCGCGCCGCAGCTCTTCGGAGAAGAAGGAGAAGCTGCCGCCGCCGAGCTTCTTGGCCGAATAGAGGGCGAGATCGGCATGGACGAGCAGGTCCTGCGCGTTGTCGGCGTCGACCGGATAGACTGCGATGCCGGCGCTGGCGCCAGGCATTATGGTCGTGCCCTGGAAGGTGATCGGCTCGTTGATGTTGGCGATGATGCGCTTGGCCAGTGCATGGATGTCCTCGGTGCTGCCGGCGCCGTTGAGGATCATCACGAACTCGTCGCCGCCCAGACGGGCGCAAAGATCCGATGCGCGGCAGGAATCGCGCATGCGTTGCGCGGTGACGACAAGCACATAGTCGCCCGCCGCGTGCCCCAGCGTGTCGTTGATCTGCTTGAAGCGGTCGAGGTCGAGTTGGATCACCGCCAGCCGCTCGCGGCGACGATGCGCGCCCTTGATCAGCGTGTCGAAATGATCGGTGAGGAAGGTGCGGTTGTGCAAGCCGGTCAGGCCGTCATGCACGGCGATGAAGGCCATCGAATTGCGGGCGTCGACCAGTTCATGCGTCTTGCGCAGGATGGCCTTGGACATCGGCCGGAAGATGAATAGCGCGACCAGCACGATGACGCCGATAGTGGCAAAGAACAGCGTGCGGTGCAGGCTGAGCATCTCATCCGACCGCTCGGTGGCGAAGGCGCTGATGCGCTGGCCGAGCGCGGCATAGCCGGACAAAGTCGCATTGGCGACGGAGGCGTCGAGGCCGACGCGCTCGCCGCCGCCCTTATAGCCGTCGCTTTGCATGCCGAGCTGGGATGCAAATGATGAAACCAGTCGATCGCCGTTGGCGATAAGGCCGACCGAGAAATAGTCGAGATGAAACGGCTTGCTGAACAGCACATATTCGATCGACTGCGGATCATTGCGCGCCGGCGATAGCGGATCGGCGCCGGTCTCCTTGAGCAGCCGGTCGTAATTGGTCTCGAACTCGCCCGTTGCCTGCTTGAGCGCGGTGACCAGCGCCGGCTGCTTGTCGCGCGGGGCGGCACCGGTCGCGCTGGCCAGGAAGACGATGCGCTGCGACAGCGCCTTCTGCGTGGAGACGATGTTGAGCAGCGCGTCGTTATGCTGCTGCTGCGCCATCAACTGCTGCAGCAGGATGAAGGAAGCCATCACCATGGCGGCGATGATCAGCAAGGCCAGCCAGTAGCCGCTCTTGATCAGCAGAATCAGCTTGCGCGAAACGCTGTGCACCGGCTGCTGCGACATAATTGAGTGACCCCTCCGATCGACGGATTCCTGCCATGGATTTGCGGCGCCAGAACCCTTGACGTGAAAGGGTTAACAGCTCGGCAAACCGGCACGGTGCCGAAGCCGGCGGCGCGACAAAGCTGACAGGATGGTTATTATGTCCTTTCGCAGATCGTCGCATTTGAACACATCCTTGTCCGGCTGCGCTGAAGGAGCTGCGGCGCGGCTTGCGCAACGCCACCGAAGCGGTCGTTTTTGCGATGGATTTTTCTTGTCCGCAGCGCGACAGTCCGCATCAAACAAAATAGGGCCATACGATGAGCGCAGCGTTTCTCTCCCACATCGACAACGAGCTTGAAGGCCTGAAATCGGCCGGGCTCTACAAGTCCGAGCGGGTGATTTCCTCCACGCAGTCGGCCCTGATCGAGGTTGCCGGCCAGAAGGTGCTGAATTTCTGCGCCAACAACTATCTCGGCCTCGCCGACAGCCCCGAGCTGCGCGATGCGGCGAAGCAGGCGCTCGACCGCTACGGCTACGGCATGGCGTCGGTGCGCTTCATCTGCGGCACCCAGGAAGAACACAAAGAGCTCGAAGCCACCATCTCATCCTTCCTCGGCATGGACGACACCATTCTCTACGGCTCCTGCTTCGACGCCAATGGCGGCCTGTTCGAGACGCTGCTCGGCGAGGAGGACGCCGTCATCTCGGACGCGCTGAACCACGCCTCGATCATCGACGGGGTGAGGCTCTCCAAGGCCAAGCGCTTCCGCTACGCCAACAACGACATGGCCGACCTCGAGGCGCGGCTGAAGGAGGCGAAGGACTGCCGCTTCCGGCTGATCGCCACCGACGGCGTGTTCTCGATGGACGGCATCATCGCCAACCTGCGAGGAGTCTGCGACCTCGCCGAGAAATACGACGCCATGGTCATGGTCGATGACAGCCATGCCGTCGGCTTCGTCGGCAAGAACGGCCGTGGCTCGGCCGAGCACTGCGGCGTCGAGGGCAGGGTGGACATCATCACAGGCACGCTCGGCAAGGCGCTGGGCGGCGCATCCGGCGGCTATACCGCCGGGAAGAAACAGGTGGTCGACTGGCTGCGCCAGCGCTCGCGGCCCTATCTCTTCTCCAACACGCTGATGCCGGCGATCGCCGGCGCCTCGCTGAAAGTCTTCGAGCTGATCCGCAATGGCGATGCGCTGCGCCGCCGCCTATATGCCAATGCGGAACGCTTCCGGTCTCAAATGGGCAAGCTCGGCTTTACGCTTGCCGGCGCCGATCATCCAATCATCCCGGTGATGCTGGCCGACGCCGCTCTTGCGCAGGAGATGGCGGCCCGCATGCTGAAGCGCGGCATCTACGTCATCGGTTTTTCGTTCCCGGTGGTGCCGAAAGGCCAGGCGCGCATCCGCACTCAGATGTCGGCGGCGCACTCCGGCGCCGATATCGATCGCGCCGTCGAGGTGTTCGGCGAGGTCGGGAAGGAACTGGGTGTACTCGCTTGACGCTACCGCCGGCATTGGAAGTGAGCCATGGCGATCGATGTGACGAGCAGTATCGAGATCGCCAGGCCGCGCGCGGTTGTCGCCGCCTTTTCTTCCGATCCGGACAATGTTCCGCGCTGGTACGTCAACATCAAATCGGTGGAATGGAAGACTCCCCGACCGGTCCAGGTAGGATCGAGAATTGCATTCGAGGCGCAGTTCCTCGGACGGCGGCTCGCTTATACCTACGAGATCCTGGATCTCGTGCCGGGCGAGAGGCTGGTGATGCGATCCGACGAAGGACCGTTTCCGATGGAGACGAGCTATGGATGGCGGGATTCCGGCGAAGGCCGCACGCATATGACGCTCCGGAATCGCGGCTCGCCGGCCGGCTTTTCCCGTCTCATGACCCCGCTCATAGCCGTGGCTGTCCGGCGTTCGACCGACCGCGATCTGCTGCGGCTGAAGAACATCCTGGAAGCGGCAGGTTGATGATCCGTCAGGACGGGGAAGATTTTCTGGGGAGTGTTCGATGTCCAACATGATGAAGGCGCTGGTGAAGGCCAAGGCCGAGCCGGGCATCTGGATGGAAGAAGTGCCGGTGCCGGAGATCGGCCCCAACGACGTGCTGATCAAGGTCAGGAAGACCGCGATCTGCGGCACCGACGTCCACATCTACAATTGGGACCAGTGGGCGCAGAAGACCGTGCCGGTGCCGATGGTGACCGGCCATGAATTTGTCGGCACCGTCGCCGATTTCGGCGCGGCCGTCACCGAATACAAGGTCGGACAGCGCGTCTCGGGCGAGGGTCACATCGTCTGCGGCCACTGCCGCAACTGTCGCGCGGGGCGAGGGCATCTCTGTCGCAACACGCTCGGCGTCGGCGTCAACCGGCCCGGCGCCTTCGGCGAGTATGTAGCGATCCCGCAGCACAATGTCGTGCCGATCCCCGACGACGTGCCGGACGAGATCGCGGCGATCTTCGATCCATTAGGCAATGCTGTCCACACCGCAC
>NZ_RZSF01000129.1:0-16986 GCF_004023325.1 Mesorhizobium sp. M1A.F.Ca.ET.072.01.1.1
GGGCGCGGCGGGGCGGCCGCCGCACTGCTGAAATCGCGCGACCGGTATGCCGCCTTCCGCCAGCGCCGGGTGATCGTCAAGGCGCGGGTCGTCAAGCTCGCCGGCAAGGGCGCGGACGGGGCGCGTGCCCATCTACGCTATCTTCAGCGCGACGGGGTCACCCGCGAAGGTGAACCTGGCGAGCTCTACGGCGCCGACAGCGGCCGCGTCGACGGCAAGGCGTTCATCGATCGCGCGGACGGCGACCGCCATCAGTTCCGCTTCATCGTCGCTGCCGAAGACGGCATCGAGTACGACGACCTCAAGGCGCTGACGCGGCGGCTCATGGCGCAGATGCAGGAAGACCTCGGCACGAAGCTCGACTGGGTCGCGGTCGATCATTTCAACACCGGCCACCCGCACAGCCACATCATCGTCCGTGGCAGGGACGACCGTGGCGAGAACCTGGTCATCGCGCGCGAATATATCTCATCTGGCATCCGCGAGCGGGCGGCCGAGCTGGTCAGCCTCGATCTCGGTCCGCGAACCGACCGCGAGATTGAGCTTCGCCTGCGCCGGGAAATGGAGCAGGAACGCTTCACCAGCATCGACCGTCGGCTGCTCAGCATGCGTGATGATGACGGCCTGGTCTCGCCGGGCGGTCCCGACGCCATTCGCCAGACGCTGCACCAGGGACGGCTGCGCAAGCTCGAGCGGATGGGTCTGGCCGCGGAGGTCGGCGCTGGCTCCTGGCGCCTCGACGATGAGCTCGAAGCCACGCTGCGCCGCACCGGCGAACGCGGCGACATCATCAAGACCATGCACCGCGAACTGACCGGCAAGGGGCTTGCCCGCAGGGCCGCCGACTGGGTGATCCACGATCGATCCGGCGAGCCCGTCCAGTCTCTCGTCGGTCGCGTTGTCGCGCGTGGACTGGCCGACGAGATCAATGACCGCCATTACATGATCGTCGACGCCGTCGACGGTAAGAGCCATTGGATCAACATCGGTAGAGGCGAGGCGATGGAAACGATGCCTAATGGCTGCATCGTGCGTGTCGCGCCAAGGAACACCGAGCCGAGGCAGGTCGATCGTACCATCGCCGAAATCGCCGCCGCGCATGGCGGCCGTTACGACGTCGATATGCACCTGAAGCATGACCCATCCGCCACCGAGAGCTTTGCGCGAACGCATGTGCGGCGGCTGGAGGCGATCCGCCGCGCGACCGGCGGCGTCGAGCGAGAGCCGAACGGCACCTGGCTCATCGCGCCGGACCATCTCGATCGCGTCGCGAATTATGAGGGCCAGCGGGCCAGGGCCGAGCCTGTCGTTGCCGACAAGCTCTCCTCAATGGCGCTGGAGCGACAGGTCAGCTTCAACGGCGCCACCTGGCTCGACCGGGAGCTGGTTGCCGATAGACCCGAGCCTTTGCACGGATCCGGCTTCGGCCGCGACGTGAGAGAGGCGCAAGCTCGCCGGCGGCAGTGGCTGATCGCGCAAGGCCTCGCGCATAAAGAACAGGATGGGATCGTCTATCGAGCCAACATGCTTTCGATCCTGCGCCAGCGAGAACTGAACCGTGTTGCTGGCCAACTGTCGGAGGAACTTGGCCTGCCCTATGCCGAAGCGCGATCCGGAGGACGAGTAGAGGGTACGCTCCGCCGCTCCGTCGAGCTTGCCAGCGGAAAATATGCCGTCGTTGAAAAGTCGCGCGAGTTCACGCTGGTGCCATGGCGGCCGGTGCTTGAGCGCCATGTGGGCAAGGAGGTCTCCGGTGTCGTAAGTGGGGAGGGGATTTCATGGACCGTCGGCCGGCAAAGGAGCGGACCTGGTGTTTCGTGAGATGGTGTACAGCTTTTTAGCCAGCGGCGCGGGCAGCCATGCGAGCCCGCGTAGACCTTATGGCCGCACGCCCGCAATCGGTCGCATGGACCTGCCAGGCGGGGCGGCTTTGGAGCGTTCGGACCCGACACGCTGCGTGAGTGGCCAGACTTCGAGCGCTCGAAGATGCGGACTGTTGTCTGCTGGCCGGCGTTATTCCGGCTGGCCTATGACCGCGGCGCAACAGTTCACCGCTGAAGTTGCCACGGGCGAACATCGACAAGAGAAAAAACACCATTGCGCGATACAAATCGCCGTTGAAAGCGTTTAGGTTGCATGCGCTTCGCCAAGTAAACGGATACCCCAGAAGAGAGCCATGACCACGGCCCGCCATATCGTGACGCTGCTTAAAAGCCACATTGCCGGCGACGAGGATCGTTTCCTCTCTATCGCGATGCAGCTTGCTGCGCATGAGGCACGTCAAGGCCATGGTAAGCTTGCTCAGGAGCTCAAGGATCTGGTCGACGCAGCCAAGAGCAGGGACGCCCGGATTGTCAAGAGCAGTCGGCCGGTTCCCCTTTTTCAGCCAAAGGGCGAGCTCGCAGGGCTCCTGCATGTGCGCTATCCGGACCTGCGACTGACCGACATGATTTTGCCGGACAGTCTGCGCTCGCGCCTGCACCGCGTGCTGGGAGAGCAGCGCCAACAAGCAAGCTTGCGCGAGCACGGGCTTGTTCCCCGTCGCAAACTGCTTCTGGTCGGCCCGCCAGGATCAGGCAAGACGATGACCGCATCGGCATTGGCCGGGGAGCTTCATCTGCCCCTTTTCACGATCGTCCTCGATGGTTTGATCACCAAGTTCATGGGAGAGACTGCCGGAAAGCTGCGGCTTGTTTTTGATGCAATGCAGGCGACGCGGGGCGTCTACTTCTTTGACGAATTCGATGCCATCGGCGCGCGTCGAGGCGAACGCCAGGATGTTGGCGAGATTCGGCGCGTGCTGAATTCGTTTCTGCAGTTTCTCGAGCAAGACGACAGCCACAGCCTGATTATTGCGGCAACAAATCATCCCGAGCTGCTCGACAGAGCTTTGTTCCGCCGTTTCGACGATGTCATCGAATACGCCGTGCCCGATCGGCCGATTATAGAGGCGCTGCTTCGGGCTCGACTCGACCGCTTCGACACCAGAGGGCTTGCCTGGAACGAGGCGATCTCTCAGGCAGAGAGACTGTCGCAGGCCGAGATCACGCGCGCGGCCGACGACGCTGCAAAAACCATCATATTGCGGGGGGGGGAAGCGGATCACCTCGGAAGCGCTCATCGACGCTCTGAAGGAACGCCGGCAGGCGTCGCTGTTTGAGTAGCGACAGCACAGATCATAATGGCAGACGATTTTCCGCGCGACCGCGCCCATATCCACCTTCGCAACAACGGCATTCGGGAAGCCTATCGGCGGCCCAACCAACTTATACATGCACCGCCGCTGCCGGCGCGTGATCGGGCGTCGCATGCTGCGGCCTTGACGCAATCCATCGAACAAGCGGTCGAAAGTGCACGCCAGCAGATTGCGGCGCGTGACCCCCAGCTGTCGGTCGGCACGCCTGGCTTTTACCTCGCGATCGATCTGCCCATGTCCGGACGGGCGGCCCTCGACCAGTTGGCCGATCGTCGCCAGCACATGGAGCTGGTCGCCGTCCATGAGCCAACTCAACCCGGTGCTCCCATCACAGCGTCGGTGTTCCTGCCGCAAAGCGCGCAAGCCTATTATTTGCGGAAAGTCGAGGCGTATCGAGACGTTGATACTGACCGCGGCAGACCGCGCAACGAGCCGCTCGTCTCCCGCATGGAGACAGTCAGGCTGGCGACTGCACGATCGTTGTTTACCGACCACGACGACCTCTTCCCCCAGGCCGCTGACGAGCAGGTGTGGTGGGAAGTCTGGCTGCGCGACGGTCGCCGCGAGAACTTCGAGCACATTGCCGAAGCCCTGAACATCACTTTGCGCACGCATGCGGTTAGGTTTCCGGAGCGGGTGGTCATGCTGGCCCTCGCCAGCACGGCAATGCTCGACCGCATGATTGCGCACAGCGATGTCGTCGCCGAGCTGCGGCGCGCGAAGGATACGCCGTCCTTCTTCCTGGGCCTTGGCGGCGCGGAGCAAAGGGACTGGAGCGACGAGCTTCTCGGGCGCGTCAGACCGCCTCAATCCGATATTGCGGTCTGCATTCTCGACAGCGGCGTGCGTCGCACCCACCCGTTGATCGAACCCGCACTTGCCGTTTAAGACTGGCACACCGTCAAACCGGCATGGGGCAGCGACGACACAC
Source organism: Mesorhizobium sp. M1A.F.Ca.ET.072.01.1.1 (assembly GCF_004023325.1). Lineage (NCBI taxonomy): Bacteria > Pseudomonadati > Pseudomonadota > Alphaproteobacteria > Hyphomicrobiales > Phyllobacteriaceae > Mesorhizobium > Mesorhizobium sp. M1A.F.Ca.ET.072.01.1.1. The sequence goes on from NZ_RZSF01000129.1 coordinate 4,128, forward strand.
CTGCGTGGAGCGGCCACGGGACGCGAATGGCAGGTGTCGGCCTGTACGGTGATCTGGTCCCGCTCCTGGTCGGAGGCGATCCAGTTCCATTGCCCTTTCGGCTGGAGAGTGTTCGTATCCTTCCGCCAGAAGACGAGGCAAACGATCCAGAACTCTATGGCGCGATCACCGCGGAAGCGATCGCCCGCGCCGAGGTGCAGGCGCCGGAGCGCCGCCGCGCGATCGCAATGGCTGTGACAAGCGCCAGTCCGGCGCGTGGAAGGCCCACATCGTGGTCTGCCGCTATCGACCAACTCTGTTTCGAAGAGGAACAGCGACGCTTGATCGTTCTCTCTGCCGGCAACATCGGCGATGACCTCATGCCGGCCGAGCATTTGACGCGCAACGATCTGGAAGCAGTCGATGATCCTTCTCAGGCCTGGAATGCGCTGACGGTCGGCGCTTTCACAGAAAAGGTCGATATCATTGACACCGACTTTTCGGGCTACGCTCCGATCGCGCCGGTCGGCGAGCTCTCGCCGCGCAGTCGCACTTCGGTCGTTTGGGACAGGCAGTGGCCGGTGAAGCCCGAGGTCGTCTTCGAAGGCGGCAATCTCGCCCATGACGGTGTGTTGCCCGGCGAGCCGATCGACGATCTGCAGATATTGACCACTTTCTGTCGACCCGAACTGCGCCACTTCACCACCCTCGGAGATACGAGCGCGGCAACGGCCCATGCCGCACGGATGGCGGGACTAATTCTATCAGCGCGCCCCGAGCTGTGGCCTGAATCGGTTCGCGCCCTGATCGTCCACTCGGCCGAATGGACTCCGGCGATGCGCGCACGCATCGATGCGTGCAACGGAGCGAAGGGCGAGATCCAGGCGCTCGTGCGGCGCTATGGTTACGGCGTGCCAGATCTTGGGCGCGCGCTTCTGTCAACGGTGAACGACCTCACGCTTATCGTTGAAGATGAGCTTCAGCCTTTCCAGCGCGAGGGCGGCGCGGCTGCCAAAACGCGTGACATGAAGCTGCATCGCCTGCCTTGGCCGAAGGAGCAGCTCGCGGCGCTCGGCGCTGCCCAGGTCGAGCTCCGCGTCACGCTGTCCTATTTCATCGAACCCAACCCCGGTGAACGCGGATGGACCCGCCGGCATCGTTACGCGTCCCATGGTCTTCGGTTCAGAGTAAAGTCAGCGACCGAGACAGTCGACGAATTCCGAGCCCGCATCAATCAGGCCGCTCGGGACGAGGAGGAAGGGGCGCCTGCTGGAGGCGGAGAAGAGTGGCTGCTCGGCACCTTCCGCGATCGCGGCTCGTTGCACGCCGATTTCTGGTCGGGCAGCGCCGCCGATCTCGCCGAGCGTGACGCGATCGGCGTGTTCCCGGTCGGGGGCTGGTGGAAGGAGAAGCCTTACCTGGAACGCGTCGACGCTCTGGCTCGGTACGCCCTGATTGTGACGATTCGGGCGCCTGGGGTCGATGTTGACATCTTCACACCCGTCGAAGCAGCCCTGACTGTCGAGACGTCGGTCGAGACCTGATGCAGCACTGTCCAAACCGGCCAACAACGGAGGTTTGACCAGCCTCTGGTGCCATGGCGGCTGGTGCTGGATCATCACGTCGGCACGGGATCATGCGCGGAGGACGATAGGCCGGCAAAGGAGCGGGCCAAGCGTGTCATAATGGCGCCCATGGTCACGCCCACAAGCCGCGCCCCCTGCGTCTACGGAGAGGTGCGCGTCTGCTTAGGCGGCCGAGACATCGCTTACCTGATCAACGCGCTCCGTATTTGCGCCTGTAAGCGGCAATGAAATCGTCGTCGCTACAGATGCAGCGGCCGCTGGAGTCCTTGGCCTTCGGATCGTGCAAGTGAGAGCCAAGGGGGCGCAGAAGATTCACCCGAGTGCTCGTCGTCGGGCTCATGGGAAACCCCGCACTATGCTTGACCAAATCCGCGGCAAGCATAATCCCGGCAAGCACCGACTGAAAGGCCATCGGAACCACAGTTCGAACGCGGCGACTTCCTTCGCTAAGCTGGAACACCAGACCGCCGCAGATAGCCTGCTGATAAAAGGAGCGCAGGGGCTGGCCGACAAACGGGGCTAGCGGTTCAAACGGCACAGCCATCGCTGTAGCCACGCGAACTACAAAGTCGTTGGGAACTCCGGCATTTGTCTGCAGGAGCGTTTTCACCTGCTCGTGTGCTTCCGGTATTCCGAGTTCCTCGGCAATCAGCTGGTGCTCGTCCTTGGATTTTCCGGATGGCAGGTACATGCAACAAAGGCAAGCCTGGCCGTCATCGAAACCATGCCGGGAGATACCGAGATCGTGCTCCTGCATCCAAGCGTTTGCGATCCATCGCGGCAGTGCACCTTGGACAGCCAGACGGTCGGCGGCGGTGTCAAGCGCCACACCCACTTGGTCTAAGACCCAATTGCCCCGGCGCGCAACATATTCTGCCCACGTCAGAGGGTGCGCCTCGACCTCAAGGCCAGTCGATCTAAGGGCGGTGGCTGCAAGAACCGCCTTGGACATACCAATCTCCGCCTGGCCGGCCAATGCGTAGCGCTGCAGGTTTGAGAGTTCGATCGCTTCGTGATCGATTACATGCAGACGACCCTTGAGATCGGGTTGTCTCGCTAGCGCCCAAAGCGAGCCATGGCCTATCGCACCGAGCCCAACGAGGTGGGTTTCGCCAAGGTCGACTGGGAAGTCGATCGGGCCAGCCTCCCCGGCTTTGGTCTTGTCGTAGCTGCATAGCGAGAGGTCGATGGTTTCGTCCAACTCGGCGCCGGTCAACTGGGCGGCGAAGATAGTTCGAAAGACGTTGGCGGCGCCGAAGCAACTGGCGGCGCCAGCTCCAAAAGGCAGCAGACTTGGGCCAGAGCCCACCGGGTCCGTACGCGACAGCTTTGCCGCCCAACCGTCCGATCCCACGAAAAAGATCGGGCACCGGAGTGATGGGCGCGTTACCCCTGCAACGACGCAGACGGTGGCAGACTTGCCGGAACGCCGGATGCCGACTTTTGGATTGATCGACTTTGCCAAGCGCTCCAGCGCTTGGGCTTGAGAGCTCGCCGCGCTGTCCAGCGGGAGTATCGCCAGAACCGGGTAGAGCCTAGCGAGCAATCTCACCGCAAGATCTAGTGTCGCCTGGCCTTCGGCGCAGGAAGCGGCCTGATGGTCGAAGGCGACTGCCACGACCTGCTTTTCAAGAGCTGCTTTGAAGTCTCCCAGATGAAAATCGGCCAGGACCTGAGATGCCGCCGTGGCGGCACGATCGATGAAGTTAGCGAATGCCATTGTTCAACTCGATATCATGATCATTCGCGACAGTGCCGCGGGAGGGAGCGCATTCCATTTGGCCTTTTCGTCAAGCCGATAGGCGGCGACCCGAGCAAAATCGAAAGGCTCGCGGGCGAAATTCGGCACTACCAGCGACAGACACCCAACCGTGGTAGCAACCGCATAAGCGTCGTCCGTCGTCGAATGGTAGGCGCGGCCCGGATGGCTGTGAATCTGGGCCAAGAGTTTCAGGCCGCTTTTGTAGAGCCAGACATTGAGCCGGTGCAGTTCTTCGGCCGCAACGATCACGCAAACGCCATCGTTTGTCCGAATGTGACGCTGCGCCGGGATAACCGTCTCTGTTACGGCAAAGTGCCGGTCTTGCTGAACGCCGACCCAGAGCGCCATCCCCTCATTGCCTTCGCGACCAACTGAGCGCAGATGCCCATGCGTGGTCGAGATGCAGCCGCGCGGGAGAGTCACGATCGTTACATCTCTCAAACCAGTCATTCTTGTATCGCCTGAGGGGATACCACCATTCCTACGATTGCCGGTGGGAGTTGAATCTGCAACTGCTCTATAGGAATGATTCCGTACTTGATGATCTTGTCCAGGATGAAGGCCAAACAGCCTTCGCCAGAACCCCGATGAAGTAGCCATGGATCACCTGAATGGGCTGGATTGTCGTGGTATTCCCGGACGCCCGCCATGCACAGGAATGGTTCGTCCTCGGGACTGTTGGCCTGGATGAAGTCCGTCAGCGGCACGGCGTTCTGCTGGATGAGAGCTCCTATCATCTCCGGCGGCGTTCCGGGCAGCGGCGGACGTCTAAGCATTTTCAGGTATAGATCTTTCCGGGCAATCGGATGACGCGTAAACGGATCGACGAAGACCACGGACGGTGGTCTTAAGTCGTAGTCGGTGAAGTCGACCTCGCTCGCTGCGCTGATCACCCGTGGTTTTAACTTGAGGCTTGCGAAAATGAAGAAAGCGCGCGGAAAGGTCGCCTCGATCAAGAAGCAGCCCTGAGCCCGATAGACATCAGCATATGGCCGGAACCGGCCGATCTCCCGATCAAACTTCGCTCGGGAGACCTCCGGATCCACACTTTGGGGTTTAGGCACCTGCGACGCCCGCCTTCAGGCTGAGGAACAGGGTCACAGTATTCGGGAAACCGAAATCGCCAAGCTTCTTGTCGACGTCGAGCAAGTTGCCGGCCTCATCCTTCAATTCCCAATTCTCGGCTGGTTGGGCGACATTCTGCGTGTTCTCAAGGGCTTTGGTACGAATGACGTGAAGCGGCTGGTTGGGATTGGCTTCGACCTGCGTGGGCTGGCCGTTCACCACCATCGTGATCTCGATCTTGCCCGGCCCGCCGCCGTGATTATCGCCCTTACCCGAATCCTTCGACATTGTCCTACTCCTGTGGCTTGCCAACCGTCCCACGCCCTGGCGCCCACCTGCGAGTGAGACCGGCGGTCTTCAATCGTTCACCCGGCGCCACGGCCGCGAGTACGCGAAAGACAGGGGATAAGCTACCGAATCGGTGCTTGCCTTCTTTTATGGGTGACTTGAGCCGCAAGTAAATGGTCTCAAATTGCTCCTCACAACTATAATCGATTATAGCAATGCGAAAATATTGGCGACACGCCTATTCATCTGCTCTCTCACTCGCCTGCTCCGTGCTTGGCAAGGGGAGCTTTGACTGCGTCACGCGTCCCCCAATCCTGCAACGCATTCACCCGAGCCTGCGCGACACCAGCGCCCGCACCGGCCGTGATCCGCAGAACGAAACGCTGATCGTGGCGTTCTATCGCGAACTGGCGCTGCTGTTCTGGCTAGACGATTGCAACGACGTTGGCCTGATCGCGCCGGAGCAGCTCGCCGCCGTGGAGCAGGCGCTGGGGCACGGCGTACCGTGCGTTCTCTCCGGATTCGAGGGCTGCGCTCAGCTGCGCGCTTCGCTGGTGCTGGATCGGCGAACGGCGCCGGCCACGGTGGCCGCTGGCTGGGAGTACATCCATTTCGAACACTGCGCACTGCCCGAGTTGGACCTGACGCAGATCGACCTGCGCGCCTCGCTGCTGGGCAAGGCTATGCGCGCGCCGCTGCTGATCAGCTCTATGGCCGGCGGCATGCCACGGGCCGAGGCCATCAACCGGCATTTGAGCGAGGCAGCGCAAGCCTTGCGGATCGCCATGTGCGGTTCGCAGCGTGTGAGCCTGCAATCCCGTAACTCCCAGGGGCTAACGCGCGCGCTGCGCCGCCTGGCGCCAGACATTCCCTTGCTGGCCAATATCGGCGCCGCGCAACTGCGGGAGGCCGACGGCCTGGACCTGGCGCGTCGCGCGGTGGACGCGCTGGAGGCCGATGGGCTCATCGTCCATCTCAATCCGCTGCAGGAAGCGGTACAGCCGGGAGGGCGACCGCGACTGGCGCGGCGTCCTGGCGCTGATCGCTGGCGCCGCGCGCATCGTGGGCGTGCCGATCGTGGCCAAGGAAGTGGGGGCGGCCTGTCCGCCTCGGTGGCCTGTGCGCTCGTCGAGGCGGGCGTGGCGGTAATCGATGTCGCCGGCGCCGGCGGCACCAGTTGGGCCGCAGTGGAGGGCGAGCGCGCCCGCAATGCCGCCGACCGTGCAGTGGCGATGTCATTCGCCAATTGGGGGATTCCCACCCTGACCAGCGTGCAGGCGGTGCGTCGGGCGCTGCCAACGGTGAAGCTGATCGCGTCGGGCGGGATCCGCGATGGCGTCGACGTGGCCAAGGCCATCCGCCTGGGCGCGGACATCGCCGGGCAGGCGGCCAGCGTGCTGGGCGCGGCGACAGTGTCCACCGAGGCCGTTGTCGCGCATTTCGAGATCGTCATCCGCCAGTTGTTGGGTCACCATCAAACCAATTTGACGCCCCGGGACAATATCGTCCGGCATTGTCCGGTGTGCGACGATGTTGGGGATGCGACATAGGCGGATTGCCGTGTATTAAACCGCTTTTCCTTTGGCACGCATATTGCGCCCTATCGGTAAACCTCGTCATGGGCCGGCGGCAATCGCTCGGAGATTGTCGAAATAGCACAATCTGCCGGGGTGACATCCGGCCCGACTAGAGCAGGACCTTTCAGATGATGCAGAAAAGCAAGCGGCCATACTCGCGGGGAAATAGTCGCGTCAGGGCTGCATGGACGCTCTTTCCTGGTTGTTTCGGCGACGGACGCCAACTCTTCAATCGGCACCCGAACCAGTGCCTGGATGTCCAAGGAGCGCCCCTGTTGCGCGTGCCTGGCTGCACCCGCGTGCTGGCTCTCCTCCAAGGCGACGCTCGGCGCTGCTGCAGACCGGCGACGAGAACCCAACTTCAAAATTAGCATTCCGAAAACCGAAAGAAGTGAACAGGTATGTCCAGGATCGGCGCTTTGACGCGCGCGGCATGGCGATCGGCAACTCAGACGCTGGCCAAGGGTTCGAAAAGTTTACACCCGACGCTAGCGCCGGCCGATTTCAAGCGCGCACTTACGATCAACGATCGATATGGCGGGCTCACTGTCAATGTCCCCAAAATGCCTTTCTGGCTGACCGGGGGTGAAGCCTTCGTCTACCGCCGGACTAGCCACGGCGAGCAGCAGTTCATGCAGGTCGATGCTGCCACGGGTTTCAAGCGGCCCGCTTTCGATCAGGCGCGTCTGGCGGCAGCGCTAAACAAGGTGAGCCATGAGAGCTATCAAGCCGGCAATCTTCCGTTCGACCGTTTCGAACTGAGTGAGGATGGTCGCAGGCTCGACTTCCAGATTGAAGACACCCGGTGGAGCTGCGACCTTGCAAGCTATGACTGTACCAGCACCACATTCGATGCAAGGAAAGGGGACCGTAGGGAGCTCAGCCACCGCTACACGCCGCCAGCGGAGAACAACCCCGACAAGAGCAACGCGTCGCCCGACGGCAAATGGATCGCCTATATCAAGAACTGCAACGTTTTCCTGCGCAGCGAGGACGGATTGCAGGATGTTCCTCTGAGCCGGGACGGAGCCGAAGGCAATTGCTACGTCTTTTCGACGCTGAGCTGGTCGCCGGACTCGCGCCACCTCGCCGCTTACCTTGTTCGCCCCGGCTATAGGCGAGAGGTCCGCTACCTCAATTCATCGACGGACCAGTTGGAGCGGGAATATTCAACAATATTCTATCCCAGGCCGGGCGATGTCCTTCCGCTGCCCCAACCAGTCCTGTTCGACATTGCCGGCCGGCGCCAGATCGTGATTGACGGTGCCCTCTTCTCGAACGTCTTCGAACTTTCCCCTCTCCGGTGGTGGGCGGACAGCCGCGGCTTCACTTTCGAATATAACCAGCGCGGGCATCAGCTCTATCGCTTGGTCGAGGTAGACGCCGCCTCGGGCCGCGGGCGCTCCCTGATCGATGAGACCAGCGAGACATTCGTGGATTATTTGCCGCTGGGGCATGGCCAGGAGGATGCCGGAAAAATCTTCCGTTACGATGTCGATGACGGGAAGGAGATCATCTGGGCATCAGAGCGCGACGGGTATGAGCATTTGTATCTTTTCAACGGCCGGACAGGCGCGCTCGAAAACCAGATCACCCGAGGTGAGTGGGTCGTCCGGAGGGTCAACCATGTCGATCCGGTGAAGCGTCAGATCTGGTTCGAGGCGAGCGGGATGAACTCGCAGGAGGACCCCTATTGGGTCCATGCTTACCGCATCGGCTTTGACGGCAAGGGACTGACTGCACTGACGCCCGAACCGGCCAACCACCATATCGAGTTCTCGCCTGACAGGCGCTATTATGTCGATCTCTGGTCACGCATCGATCTGCCCCCGCGCATGGCACTCTACCGCGCCAGCGACAATGCCAAGCTCCAGCAGATCGAGACGGCCGACATTTCCGAGCTCGTCGCCGCAGGCTGGCAGCCGCCGCTCAGTTTCCATTCCAAGGGGCGCGACGGCAAAACTGACATCTGGGGTGTGCTCCACCTGCCAGCCAACTTCGACCCGACGAAGAAATACCCGGTTGTGGAGAATATCTATGCTGGACCCCACGGCTCCTTCGTCCCAAAATCCTTCTCGCGGTGGACAGAGCCGCTCACGCAGCTGGGCTTCGTCGTTGCTCAGATCGACGGCATGGGCACCAACAACCGCTCCCGCGCCTTCCATGATGTTGCTTGGAAGAATCTGAAGGACGCAGGATTTCCCGATCGCATTCTGTGGCACAAGGCGGCGGCCGCGCAATATCCATGGTACGACATATCCAACGTCGGCATTTTTGGCGCATCCGCCGGCGGCCAGAGTGCAGTCAGCGCGCTGCTCTTTCACCCCGATTTCTACAAGGTCGCCGTCGCCAAAAACGGCTGCTTCGACAACAGGATAGACAAGACCTGGTGGAATGAACTGTGGATGGGGTGGCCGGTCGGCATTGAATATTCGCAATCCTCCGCCGTTGACAATGCTCACAGGCTGCAGGGCAAGCTGATGATCGCGGTCGGCGAAATGGATGATAATGTCGATCCGTTTTGCTCGTTCCAGCTTGCCGATCGACTCATCAAGGCAGGAAAAGATTTTGACATTGTCTACGTTCCTGGTGCCAATCACCATACTCTAGGCACCTACACCGAGCGCAAACTCCTAGACTTCTTCGTTCGCAACATTCTCGGTCAGACCCCGCCCGACTGGAACAGCAAACCGATCGAGCTGGAGTAGCTTGTGGCTCTTGCAATTGTTAGCTCGCCTTATCGGCTGTAATCAGGGCGAGGCGCGAGCAAATCTGCACCGAAGGACGATCGTGGAGTCTAGGACTTGCGCTGCGTATTGAGGATAGGCTCGCCGCGACGTTGGTCTGAGCAAACTGCTTGATAGGCACGCCTGCAGACCGCGTGTGTGCGATTGCAAGATCCCCTATCAGCCTGGTGTGAAGCGTTCAGGGGAAAAGCCGCACCCAACGCCGCTTCCGCTCGCCGTAACGCTACGGCGGTGCGGCCCACCCGATCCGCTCGACGAGCATAGGAACACATAGGTCCCCGAACGGACGATTACCTTGGCAATAGAAGACCCTCGTCGGTCATCGCCGCTGTGGGTGGCAGCCCGTCGGTCTGGAGCTGCCACGATTCTCATCCTCGCGTCACATATGAGCTGAAGCTTTCCGGATCGGGTATCCAATCGGCATCCAGTTGCTCGGCGATATGGTTGAATTCTACCTCAGGACAAGAGTGAGTAGAGCAGCCCCGCTACGAAAATCCTATCCTGGTTCGTTTGACGCATCGACTATTCAGATTGATTGGCGTGATACCCGGCGCGGCCGCAACACGCTAGGCCGTCAACCGCTGAGCAGAAAACCAGCCTTCGCCTTCCGCGGCGGCGGACCTCGTCAGCCTTTCGAAAGCTTGCCTGAGTAGGTTGCTCATGTGATCTGTGGAAGTGAGGCTAGCGTGCACCCGTACAAACTGGACATTCATCGTAGCAGCTTGGCTGCAGGTGCAGCACGCCGTACCGCACGAGCAAGCGGACAAGCCGGCCAAGCCGGTTTTGAGCAGCACTTGGGCGAATTGCAGGCGGCGGATGAGTTGATGAGTGCACCAGGCGAGGATGTCCTCGTCAATGGCTCGCATGGCAAAGGTGAGTTGAGACCAACGAAGAGGCAGAGGATCCAAAGCAATCTGCAGCATGCTGTCACTGAGCGGCAACCAGGTCAGGTTGGTGACTCAGGCGCTCGCGCGATGATGCAACTCCCTGCCCATCAGGTGGGTACATCGGAACGGGAGGCGCAGCTCGCGATGCAGGGGGATGAGCACGAATACACCCCAGCGCCGCATCTCGATGGGTCGATGCCCTCGACAGTGCAGCCGGATCGTCCAATTGTGGCCCCCGACGGTGCCGACAAGCGTCCTGTTTATTCCAACGATGCCACCGCCATCGAAGGGCTGAAGTCTGCACTCCTTGCGGGTAAAGCCAGGCCGGACACGGTCACTCGCAGCGCAAATTCTCTTTTCGGCTTTAGTCGTTGGCTCTTTCAAAACAAAAAGCCAGGGTTTGCTGCTCGGCTTTACCATCCGTCGCTGAGCCAGGATCTCGAGGAGTACGAGAGTAGGGGTGGTTCCTCCACAGTGGCTGGCGCACTGCGTCAACTGATGAAGCCGATAGGCGGAGCCGCCCCGATTGTGGGTCGCGCTGTCCTGAACCCCCATCCTGACGACGCCGCGCTCACTAGACATTTCAGATCCGCGAGCGGCTACGCAACTGCTCTTAACCATTTCAGTCATTACCTACGTCAAAATGACAAGCTCGGGATTGCGGGCCGGATTTACGATGAATCGCTGGATAAAGATGTTGAGAGCTACAAGGCCGCCTCCTCTACTCGTGGAGCTCCGATCGAATCTGCACTGGTTTATATCCGCAAGCACCCGCCGCGCGTTATACTCGGGAGTCATCTGGAAAACGCGGTCAGCATGGAGGCTCGTCCCCGTGGCGACGCTGCTCAGCATACCGCACCACAGCAGGGATTCGATTGGCCAGAGGAGCTCCTGCCGGTAGGTTATAAGGAGGGCACCGATCTACCATTGTCTCTCGCCCCAACCGCGCACCAACACCAAGCACCCGACTTTGGAGAGGCCGTCCCTCACTTGAACTGGCGCCACGGCGACCAGGGCGCCCCGGAGGGGCTGGTAGCTGCACGGGACAGGAGCAGCCCGCTGCCAAGCGAGGCGGTGCCACATAAATCTGGACGGGGACTCGCTACGCAGCCCAGATTGTGGGCGGAGAAATCCGCCTCGCCAGAGCTCTTTCGACGGCGGGCGGAGCAGGCTCTGCCGGCGTCCGCCAGAGGTGTGGAGACATCCTCCGCGGTTGATGAAGCCGCCGCTCGCCAAGCTTTGGCTTGGTTGCAGCAGGAGATGGAGGGGATCGAACCGATGCAGGATCCTCATAAGGTGGCTACACCGGAATCTGAGGCGCAGCTCGTCAGGCAGAGGGATGAACACGAATCCACCCCAGCACCGCATCCCGGAGGTGGTGGTTCGATGTCCTCGACAGTGCAGCCGGATCGTCCAATTGTAGTCCCCAACGGTTCCGACAAGCGTCCTGTCTATTCCAACGATGCGACCGCTATCGAAGGGCTGAGGGCAGCATTCCACGCGGGTAAGGCCAGCGCGAACACGGTCACTTTCAATGTAAATTCTCTTTTCGGCTTTAGTCGGTGGCTCCTTCAAAACAACAAGCCAGGGTTTGCTGCTCGGCTTTACCATTCGTCGCTGGATCAGGATCTCAAGGAGTACGAGAGTACGGGTGGTTCCTCCACCGTGGCTGGCGCACTGCGTTACCTCAAGAAGTCGACAAGCGGAGCCCCGATTATGGGTCGCCCTCTCGTGATCCCCTATCCTGACGATGCCGAGCTCATTAGAGATTACAGAGCCGCTTCGACCAAGGAGTACCTGGCAGCGCCTGCGACCGGACGGAATCCAGATACCGTGGGCGGCTATACAAATTTTCTTAGACATTTTAGCCAGTATCTGCGTCAAAATAACAAGCCTGGGATTGCCGCTCGGATTCACGACAAATCGCTGGATAAAGATGTTGAGAGCTTCAAGGCTGTCTCCTATGGTAATAGACTAAGTATCGGTTCTGCATTGGCTCACCTCCGGGATATCCTGCCGCGCATTGTGCTCGGGCGCGAAACTGTCCTTGCTGCTCATCCGGCAGACGCAGTCACCAGGCGCGTTGGGGCCGCTGCTGAAGCTGGGCCAGCGGCACCGGCAAGAGCTCCCCAACCCGCCTCGCCAGCAACCGCTAAGCTGCCAGGCACCTACCGCGGCCTTCCACTGGTTGATGTGACCACACTGACGACCAGTTCCTCTGGGGCTCAGATCGGGGCGCTCGATCCGACAGCCCCGTCCAACGTTGCAACGGGGCGGGTGCTCGGCGCCGCCGAATGGCTGAGCGACGCCCATGTCCAGAGAGATTACAATTTGCTGGAGCGGCAACTGCAGGGGATCAATCCGGCGCTCGCTGCCCGGACTCGGCTGGTGGATCCTTCCGTATCCCATCTACTGCGACACACGTCGCCGCAAGACGCTCGAGGCATATTGCAGTCCATCTATAATCAAAACAACGCCACAGCCGACTTCCTGTTCTTGCCAGTGAATAATGGCACGGCTACTAGCCCCGGCACCCATTGGTCGCTGCTGCTCGTTGATCGCCGCGACCCCGAAAGGCGGTTCGCCTATCACTACGACTCCCTCCAGCGAGAGGGATATAACGACGTGCCTGCAAAACAGCTCGCAGGACTGCTGAATGCTACCTTGGCGCCAGCCCCCATGGCCAGACAGACGAACCATTATGATTGCGGCGTATTTGTCCTGGAGGGCACGTGGGCGCTGGTTGAACGATTGGTGAAAGGGCAGCGGCCAGACCACGAGCCGCTGCCCCTCGACAACCTCGTTGCCGATCGGCAGGCGCTGCAAGACCGGCTAAGGAGGCGCTTGCCGCACGAGGAAGAGCCGCGGCAGCTGCTGGAGGATGAACCCGCCTCCCCACCGATGATGGCATTCGAGCCAGGGGAACTGCGGCAACTGTTGGAAGACGAGCCTGACTCCCCACCAATGA
>NZ_RZSF01000012.1:0-49779 GCF_004023325.1 Mesorhizobium sp. M1A.F.Ca.ET.072.01.1.1
GTAACTTCCCTTGGTCCCCGGGGCGGGCACACAGCCGTAGTCGACGTTGGGCTGCAGGTTGGCAAGCGACAGCTCGCCTTTCGCCCAGTCTCCCATGATCTGCATTCCAGCTTCACCCTTGATCACCATCTGGGTCGCAAGGTTCCAGTCGCGGCCGGGATAATTGGAATCGATATATTTGTTCATCTTACGCAGCTGGTCGAAAACCTTGACCATCGTGTCGCTGCGAAGCGCGGCTTCGTCCTCATCGATGACAGCCTTACGATAGAAGTCGGCGCCGCCGATGCCAAGAACAGCATTCTCGAAGAGATCCAACTCCTGCCAGGGCTGACCTCCCAGGGCCAGCGGCGTCACGCCCTTGGCGAGAAGCTTTTCGGAAACTTCGTTGAATTCGTCCCAGGTTGTCGGCGGCTGCAGGCCGGCGGAATCGAAGACTTTCTTGTTGTACCAGAGCCAGTTCGAACGGTGCACGTTCACCGGAACCGCGACATACGAACCGTCATGAGAAATCAGAGGAACAAGTTCCGGAGCAATCACCTTGGCCCAGTCGTCCTTCTTGGCGAGGTCCGTCAGGTCGGTTAGCACACCCTCGGATGCCCAGGCCTGGACCTGCTGAGCGTGCATCTGCGCTGCGGCCGGCGCGGTATCGGATGCGATGCGGGCGCGCAGCACCTGCACCATGTTCATCCCGGTGCCACCGGCCACCGGCGAGTCGCTCCAGGTGACGCCACGCTCCTCCAGAAGTTTCTTGAGCACATTCAGTCCGGCTGCCTCGCTGCCACTGGTCCAGTAGTGCATAACCTCCACGTTCGGACCGCCCGCCAGCGCCATCGATGTCGAACCGGACAGCAACAAGGCCGTCGCAAGAACCAGATTCCGATCAAGCATTTCTCATTCCCCTTGGTGAAACTACGGTTGCGATACAAGGATGTTGGTTGCGGTTTTTTGGGCGTCTCTTTCGCCTCTTCTTGACAACACGCGCGCCGCCTTTCCCGACGCCGACACTGCCGTCGTGTGTTCAGAGTTGCCGTCTCAGGCCACCGGCTTCAGATGTCTGACTTATCGTTAGCTTTTATTACATATATGTCAATCTGAAATCAGAGAGGCCACCTAAGCCGGAGGTCAGACAGGCATTCAATACACGTAGAGAATGGAGCTAAGCCCGCATCAAATCACAGAAAAATCGGGAAATGATTGCCTTTGCCCGATCTTTTCCATTCGGCGGAACGTTGACAAATAATAATCCGGTCGGACAAATTATCGGGCAAACGAGGGTCCCGCAGCTCTGCGGGAGTGAAGGAGTACATCGCAATGAACGAGAAAGTGGTCTCTTGGGGCCTGATCGGCGCCAGCACCATCGCACGCGAGTGGATGGTCAACTCCATACGCAAGCATCCGCTGGGCAGGGTTAAAGCTATCGTCAGCAGCGAGTTGAGTCGCGCCCAAGCATTCTCGGACCAGATGGGTATTCCTGACGCCTATGACTCGATTGTGCCGATGTTAAGCGATCGAGAAATCGACGCGGTCTACATCAGCACCAAAAACGATCAGCACCTGTCGCAGGCGCTGGCCGCCATCGAAGCCGGCAAGCACGTGCTTTGTGAAAAACCGCTCGCTTTGGAGCCGAAAGACGCGCAATCGATCGTTGAGGCAGCTGAACGCAAAGGCGTCGTACTCGCTACGAACCATCATCTGCGCAACATGGAGAGCCACCGAGCGATAAAGCGGCTTCTGCGCGAGGGAGCTATAGGAAAAATCAACTCCATTCGTATCTTCCACGCAGGAGCGTTACCCCAGAGCCTAAAGACTTGGAGGCTTTTCGACAAAAGCGCGGGCGCGGGGGTTATTTACGACATCACCGTGCACAATGGAGATCTCCTTCGATTCTATCTGGACAGCAATCCCACCAGGATCACCGCGCTGGCGAGTGCATCTGGCGAAGGGGCGAACGGGATCGAGGATAGCGTCATGTCGGTATGGGAATTCCCAGGCGACATCTTGGTGCAATGCCATGACAGCTTTGTCGTCGGTCACGGCTCCCGCGGCGTCGAAGTCCATGGCTCGGCCGGCAGCATTCTTGGCATCGACGTCATGTCACAGGCCCCCGGCGGCAGCGTCGTTTTGCGAACATCCGACGGTGAGCAAGACATACCTCTTGAACTCAAGGTTACTTATGACCGCGGTGTTTCCGATTTCATGGCCGCTGTGCAAGGGAAGGGCCGGCCCTCCTCGACGGGCGAGGACGGTGTTTGGAGTGTGAAGTTGGCAAAGGCGGTGGCGCAATCGGCCGCCACAGGTCAGACCGTGTTGATCGAACAAGTGTGAAAGCCGGTTGCGCGACAATGTCGCAACTGGTCATGCGCCATACCGCCTCTCGAATGAACGAGAGCTACAAGGAAATCGCTTGGGCGGTCCAGCGCTCAATGTCGATGCATCGATCGCAGGATGCCGAGCAACTTCGCAGAGGTTTGGCGCTGCAGGTTCGCTAGGAACAAAGCCGATGTCGCCTGGTGCCGGCAACCTTGTTTGGCGGCACCTTGTGCCCAAGATAAATCCTCGGGCACGATCGGCCAAGCGAGATCAGCGCTTCGTGTTCGTTGGTCGCCATGGCCGCTGCCAGCTCACGGTACGATATGCTCGGCCCGACAATTTCTGCCACATCCCCCGGGGCTATCGTGGTCTCAGATAGTTCGGTGATGTCGACGGCGATCAGGTCCATGGACACCCGGCCCACAATAGGAGCCGACCTGCCGTCGAACGCAACGGAACCTCGATTGGACGCAACCCGACTATAGCCATTCGAATAACCGAACGCGATCACGGCAATGCGCCGATCCGTCGGCGCATGCCAGGTTGATGAATAGCCGACGGGATCGCCTGGCCGGAGGTGCCGGACCTGGACGACGGGGGCCAGGACTGTCGCGGGCTCCGACATTGGATTGTCGCCACGGGCCAGCGGATTGATGCCGAACATCGACTTTCCGGGCCGTGTGATATCGCCATAAAACGAGGGGTCCAGGAAGATACCGCACGAATTGGCGATCGAGAGCGGAGCAGCAGGCAACGGGCCAACTGCTGCCCTCATGGCCGCGACTTGTCGTTCACAAAAAGCGATGTTCATTTCATCGGCGGCCGCGAAGTGCGTCAGGTAGGCACGGACATCCAACAAATTGAGCGAGTTGACGATTTCGGGTATGCGGCCATGCGCAAATCCCAGCCGATTCATGCCGGTATCGATATGGATGAACACGCGCGGAGGCCGCATCGCCTTGTGAGCCACCGACACAGCGGCTGAAAGCTGTTCGTGATTGTTTATCACCGGCACGATCCCGGAAGCGACCGCTTCGGGCATCGTCGAACTGTTTGCACCGTCCAGCACCGAGACGACGCAATCGGGATCGAGGCGATCACGCAGCAAAAACGCGTCATCCAGGCGAGCGGTGAAAAAGATGCGCGCCCCTGCTTCTTGGACCGCAAGGGCGCTTTTCAGCATGCCGTGGCCATAGCCGTCGCCCTTCACTACGGCAGCCGTCGTTCCCCGGGTTTTGGATGCCAGAAGTCGATAATTTGCCCTGATTGCCTCCAGATCGACAATCATCACCGGGCCGCGTTGAAGGCGCAGCTTCGCTTCATCGGGAACAGACAGGGGCGCCGAAGAGGGAGGAGCAGTCTTCATGTCCTTGGGCTGATCCCCATGATGTGGCTGTTCGCCAGATCGACCTCGGGAGGCGTCGATGGCCGCTCAGATTTCACGTTTGTGGAGGCAGCCGTCCTTGATCGTGACGCGGATGCCGCTGCCGTCCTCCTGGAAGACGCCAATGTCTTCGAGCGGATTGCCGTCGACGATCAGGATATCGGCGAAGGCGCCCGGGATAAGTTCCCCAAGCTTGCCCGCGTGCCGCACGATCTCGGCATTGACGATTGTGGCCGAATGCAAGGTCTGGGCGGGCGTTTCGACCGCGGAGCGGATCTTGAACTCATGCAGTTGATAATGATGCATGACGCCTTCCAGGTCGGTACCAAACCCCAGTTTGACACCGGCGTCGCGGCAGATCTTCACCGCTTCGACGCCACGGCGCAGCATCATCTTCACCTGTTCGACGATGTGCGCGGGCGTGCCCAGTTGGTCGGCATAGAAGATGCTGGCTTCGAAGGTCGATAGTGTGGGCACGACGTAGGCGTTTTTCTCAGCCACCAGACGCGCCGTGTCCTCGTCTATCAGGTTCGCGTGCTCGATAGTGCGCACCCCAGCCTCGAGCGCGCGGCGGATAACCTCAACCCCGTAACAGTGCGCCATCACATAGGTGCCGAAATCGGCAGCCTCCTGCACGGCGACCCGTTGTTCTTCTAGTGAGAAATGCGGCGAGTAGATCGAGGATTTGCCGGAGTTGCCTCCTCCGGCCATCAACTTGATCTGATGAGCACCGGCCGCAATCTCCTCGCGCACTGCCCGGCGGACTGCATCCACGCCATCCACGACACGGCTGATGTTGCGCGTGCTGCGACAATGCGGGCAGCCTTGCTCATGTTCGGTCCGCACCCGGAAATCCCCCAGTCCGCCGGTGACCGCCAGCGCCAGCCCCGGCACGAAGAGGCGCGGACCAGGAAACAGATTAAGGCGAGTGGCATCGGCGAGTGCCGCATCCGCGCCGCCGGAATCGCGCACGGTGGTAAAACCCCGTCGCAAGTAGTCGGCAAGGATCTTCGAGGCGTGCGCCGCGACGAGATAAGGTGCTGTGTTGGCCAGCGTTACCTGGTTGTTGACATAGGCCATCGCGTGGACATGTGCATCGATAAGGCCGGGCATCACGACACGACCGCCGGCGTTAATTCTGGTCGCTCCCTGGGGCATGCCGACCGAGCCGGCAACCTCGACAATCTTTTGGCCCTCGATCCGGATCTGCTGGCCTGAACGCAACGTTGCGTCCCGCGGATCAAGCAGGCTGGCATTGGTGATGACGATATCGCTCATGGCTGTCCTATATGCGTAGCCGACCATCACCCATCAGCGGGTCGGGCCCTTTATCAACGACTCCCCGCCGTCGACGACGACCGCCTGGCCGGTCATGAAGCGTGCATCGGCCGAGAGAATGAAGCGAACGATGGCGCCAAATTCCTCGACGGTGCCCATGCGGTGCAGCGGTACAAGCTGCGGCACCTTCTGCAGGAAGGATTCCCGCCCGCCAAACATCTCCCAGGCCGGCGCGTTGAAGGGCGTGTCCACCCAGCCGGGGCAAAGCGCGTTCACCCGAATGTTATCGGGGGCATATTCCAATGCGAGTTGCCGGGTCATCGTCAGCAATGCCGACTTCGAGACGATGTATGGCAACGAACCCTTGGCCACCATGACCGATGCTGCCGATGCCGTGAAAAGCAAGCTGCCGCCTCCAGCCTCACGCAGCAGCGGAAGCGCCGCGCGTGCCAGCACGGCATTGGCGCGAACGTTCAGCGCGAAGCTGAAATCGAATGCATCCAAGTCCATACTCTCGAGCGTGCCGACATGGCAAACGCCGGCATTGTTCCATACAGCGTCGAGACCGCCGAGGATTTCGCCGGCCTCGCTCACGACGGAGGAAATACGCGCGTCGTCGCCAATGTCGATTTCGACAACCCGCTCAGCGCCCAGATCGTCCGGCGCGGCCTTCCTGTCGGCCATGACGACGCGAGCGCCGGAGGCGACAAGTGCGCGAACGCCTGCCTCGCCCATCCCGCTGGAACCGCCGACGACCAGAACGCGCTGTGCAGCTTGGCTCATCTGACGGCAATCTCCCTGGCGGTTTGAGTGAGACGGACCGGCCCGTTTTGCGTGACCAGAACCGTCTCGCTGAAGGGCATGCCTTCGGAATAGTGGATGACGTGGAAAACCATGTTCGGCTCGAGTGTCCAGGTCTCGTTGGGCATGAAGATGCGGGTATGATCGGACGTGCGGGGCACGGCGTGAAAGCCGAGCGTGTAGGCCGAAACCTGTGGGTAGGTCTTCTTCAGGCCTTCGCGAAGCATCGTCTCGCGGGCGACGCGGTCGATCTCACCTGAAATGGCGCCGGGAACCATGGCGGCGATGAATTCGTCCTGGATCTCGACGACACGCTGCGCGATCGCGCGTTGACGATCAGAGACGTATCCAATCGCCATCGGCCGGGCAATGCGCCCCGAATAGCCGCAAACCTGCGGCACAGCCTCAATGAAATAGAGCTCGCCCGCCTGCATGATCCGCTCGCCCAGCCGACCGTGCATATTGGCGACGGTGCTGCCATAGCCGAATACGGCGACACGACCGTTGTCCGCCCCCAGGCTGATTGCCTTGCGGTATGTTGCGATGGCGGGTTCGCGTTCTGATCGGCCCGCGGCGATCGCATCGGTTCCGGCCTGGAGCGCAGCGTCGGCTATCGCGCAGGCGCGGCGCAACGCCTCGATCTCGGCCGTCGACTTGATCAAGCGGTGTTCCCAGATCACCGTCCCGAAATCGATGAATCTTAGTCCGGGATTTCCCGCCTGGATGCGCTCATATCGCTCGATCGTGAGGAAATGGCTGTCCGTCTCGATGGCCAACATTTTCGCGCCGCTGTCGCGGATGAGCCCCACCAAGAGCGCGATTTCGTCCTCGTGGTCGTCATAGGTGACAAACGCGTCCACCGTGGCCTGCCGCTGGGCAACGAACCGATCGGCCGAGCGGATCAGGAGCGTCACCTCCCCCAAGGCTGAGATCAGCGCGCCTTGGTAGCGAGCACCGGAGTGGGAGTAGCCCGTCAGATAGGCCAGGTTGTCGATTTGATCGACAAGCAACAGGTCGGCGCCGCGATCAGCCATCTCCGCAAGGACACGGCCGACCCGTCGCCTAAGTTCCGCCCGGTTGAAGGGCAACACGGCCAGCGAGCTGTCAGCCTTGGCGATGCCGCCCGTCATGCTGCATCCCGGTTGAAATGGAAGCCCAGATCGGCCCAGGTCTTTCGCTCGCTCTCGGGAAGCCGACGGCCATATTTCGCTTTGGGGTGATAGTCGCGCGACAGTTCGGTCTTGGCGACGGTCTTCATGATCATGCTTTCACGCGTATGAAGCGTGGCGACGCGTGCATCGCGCATCAGCCGCGGGATGGAGCTCCACCGGAAGACCGCTCTCGTGCCGACGATTTCGAAGGCCTTGGTCGAAACCAAACCCACCGTCGTCTTGGCCATATGCAGGCCCATGAGAGTGGCGTGCGAGGCCTCCCCCCACATCTTCTGGTCGTAGAGATGTTGCGCGTACCACAGTTGCGAACGTGTCGCAGCGATCGCAGAGGCCATCTCGCCGAGCGAGTACATATTGGTGTCGTCCTGCTGCAGGAACGCTCTTGCCGCGACCGCATTGCGCACTTCCTCATAGATGCCCTGCGCCGAACCGAGCGAATGCGCGGCGTAGGCAAGTTCGAAGGTGTAGGGATGGCTCTGGTTGAAATCACCCGGCTCGCCAAGAACGTTCTTCCACGGAATGAAGACATTGGTGAACTTGGCGCCGCCCGATAGCGATGCGCGAATGCCGATCGCCTCTTCCCAGCCGGACACGAACTCGACGCCCGGATTGGGCAACTCGATCACGAAGACGCTCGCACCGACATCGGGATCATCTGTCCCGGGGGCCAAGGCCCAAAACAGAAGATACTTCGACGCCGCACCGCCGCTGGTGAATCCTTTGAAGCCGTTCGCGAGGAAACCGCCCTCGGTGGGCGTCAAATCCGAGGCGAAGGAGATCTTGCCGTCCTTGTGCGGCACCAACTGCGAGCGGCCCGGCTGGACCTCGCTGCCGACCGAGGCGACGCCCGCTCCGTTTTCGGCCACATCGGCCAGGATGCGACGCTTCTGCTCCTCATTGCCGAGCGCGGCCACCAGCCCAAAGCAGTGATACTGGTTCTGGATGATCCAGCCGGTGCTACCGCAGGCCGAGGCGAAGATCTCGACCACAGCGTGGCACACATTGCTGAAGCCGGCATCATCATTGGCATACCCGCCATATTCCTTCGGCACGCCAAGCTTCAGAAAGCCGCCGTCGATGATGTCTTGCCAGTTCTCCTGCGGCCAGCCACCAGCCTCGTCGACCTGCCTTGCGCGTTGGGCAAAGACCTCCTTGAGGGCTCTCGCCTTTTCGATCCATTGGGCGTCTTCGGGGTTTGACCTGAACGGATACATCCGATCCCTTTCCTTCCTGCCGGCCGCATTTCATATTGCATGCAGTATGCAGTTTCGCTCAGCTTCCGTCAATGGCCTTTCGATATGTTTCGATGGCGCGAATGACAAGCCGGTGGTCATCGATGGAGGCGAGGCCCGCGCAGCCAATTGCACCGACCATGGTGCTTCCCACGCAGATCGGCACCGCGCCCCCGCAAAGCACGTAGCGGCTGGGATCGAGGGCGCGCTCAGTGCCGAAGTCGGGCTCCAGCCTGGCCTGCAGCTCAAGCTGCATCGAAGCCTTGGCAAAGCGCCTTACTGTGGCGAATTTCCTTTCAATCCAATGCTGATAGTCAGCGCTGGTGCCAGGCAGCGCTGCACGGAAGCTCACCTGTTCGCCGAGGTCGACGCCGACAGCGACGCACAGCCCTTCGCCCTCCGCCAGACCGAGCAAGGTCTTACCAACGCGCAGCGCATCGGCCTGGCTGAACGACGAGAATGCATGCCTTTCCGTCTCTCTTTGAATTGCCTCGATCTGGTCTCGAATTTCGTCCATGCGTCCAATCTCCCAAGCTCTGAATTGCATACAGGCGGTTTGTTTGTCCGCGGCGCAAACGAGCATCACGCGCAAGCCTTTAGCGCCGTGATTTTTCTCACTATCCCAACGCTTTGAAGCCGTTTACGGCTTGCTATCTCAAGTTCCGGCACGCAACTGGCACAGTGCGGATCGCATGCAGTTAGGATTCGCCTAAAACCATTGCCGCGGCCTTTTCCCCAATCATGATCGTGGGAGCGTTGGTATTTCCCGAGGTCACCGCAGGCATCACCGAGGCATCGGCCACTCTCAGGCCTGCTATACCGCGCACACGCAACTCGGGGTCGACGACCGCCATATCGTCGGTCCCCATCCTGCAGGTGCCGGATGGATGGTACTCGTTCAACAGGTTGCGGCGGTTATAGGCCTGGATATCGCGGTCGGACTGGACGTGCATGCCCGGGTCGAGCTCTTCCCCGGTGAAGTCACGGAAGGCTTGCTGGGCATTGATTTCACGCGCCAGCCGCAGGCCTTCGGTCAGGACCTGGACGTCGGCCGGATCAGTGAGAAGGTTGTGCTGAATCCTTGGCGCGATGAAAGGGTCGCTTGATCTCAGCTGGAGCCGGCCCCGCGACTTCGGCCGCATAAGGCCAAACTGCAACGTGTAGGCGTTGAATGTTGCGATCTCGCCCTTGGAAGATTTCAGGTCGCGGCTCACGGGATAGAATTGGACCTGCAGGTTCGGTCGCTCCTCGGCAGGGTTGCTGCGCAGGAATGCCTGAACCGACATCGGGAAGACGGCTATCGGTCCTGAACGCCTGAAAGCGTATTCGGCCACCGCCTTGAGACCACGGACAGGATGCTTCAAGGAGTAGTATGTCAGGGGCTTCGTGCAGACGAACTGCGCAAGGCTCCCGCAATGGTCCTGAAGGTTCTCGCCCACGCCTGGAACGTCCAGGATCGGGGCGACGCCGGCAGACCGCAATTGTTCGGCGGGGCCGATTCCCGACAGCATCAGGAGATGGGGAGACATATAGGCACCGGCAGACAGTATCGTCTCAGCGGCGGCAGCCGAGTGCTCGACGCCCTTGATGGTGTAGCGCACGCCAGTGCAGCGCGGTCCTTGCAGAAGGAGGCCGACGACATGGGCATTCGTGACCACCGTCAGGTTCTTGCGGTGGCGGATCGGCCGCAAATAGCCTTGCGCGGCCGAACAGCGAACGCCGCGCTTCTTGTCGATGTTGTACTGGACCCAGTCAAACCCCTCGTGGTTTCCGGTGTTGTAGTCCTCGACCACCGGCATGCCCATCTGCCGCCCGGCCTCGAGGAAGGCTTCGAACAAAGGTGTGCGGTAGTTGCCGTAGCTGACGGTTATCGGCCCAAATGAGCCACGATCCTGGGAGGGCGGCCCTTGCCAGGTCTCCATGCGTTTGAAGTAGGGCAAGACACCGTTCCAGTCCCAGCCCGTGGCGCCTGCCCGCTGCCAGTCGTTGAAGTCCTCGGCATGTCCCCTGACAAAGATCATGCCGTTGATCGCCGACGATCCACCGAGGACCTTGCCGCGTGGAAGCTTGATGCGCCGGTTGTCAACGCCTGGCTCCGGCTCGCTCGTCAGCCGCCAATCCAAATGACCGCCCACGGTATAGTTCACGCCAATCGGTATGCGGATCAGGGGATTCCAGTCCCTCGGCCCGGCTTCCAGCAGCAGCACCTTGACTGCCGGATCGGCGCTCAGTCGGTTTGCCAGCACACAACCGGCCGATCCCGCACCGACGATGATAAAATCAAAAATTCCAGTCACGACATTTCTCACGGCAAGCAGATTTGGTGTCCGGCGGCTTCAAGTTCATGATGGTCGTTCTCGGATGATCGCGCCCGGCTCAACCCTTGACGGATCCCGCGACCAGCCCGCGCAGGAAATAACGGCCGGCAAAGACGTAGACCAAAAGGGTTGGCAGAGCGGTCAAGAACACCGCAGCCATGTTGACGTTGTATTCTTTCGTTCCGGTGGTTGACGCCACCATGTTGTAAAGCCCAACGGTTACAGGCGACGTCAGGCCGGAGGTGTAGGTGGTGGCCAAAAGATAGTCGTTCCAGATGTGGGTGAATTGCCAGATGACCGACACCACCACCGTTGGGATGGCGATGGGAAGCACGATGCGACGGAAAATCTGCAGGAACCTGGCGCCATCCATGCGGGCTGCATCGACGATCTCGTGCGGCACGGTGACGAAGAAGTTGCGAAAGAACAACGTCGTGAAGGCAATGCCATAGATCACATGGACCAGGATCAGACCCACGACGCTGTTGGCGATGCCAAGCGAACCCATCACATAGGCCAACGGGATGAGCACGATCTGCAGCGGAATGAAGACACCAAACAAGAGAAACGCGAAGACCCAATTGTGGCCCGGGAACTTGAAATGGGTGAGGGCGAAGCCGTTGACCGCGCCGATCGGGGTCGACAGCAGCACAGCCGGCACCACCATCATCACCGAGTTCACGAAATATGGTGCCAGTCCGTTGCAACTTGTTCCTATGCAGGCGCTGAACATGGCCTGGTACCATGGCTGCATCGTCGGGGCGGTGGGAAAGTCGATGATTGTGCCGACGCGCAATTCCTCCAGCGACTTCAGCGAAGTCAGCACCACGACAAGAAGCGGAAAGACATAGATGGCGGCCATGAACAGAAGCGCGCCGTAGATGATGACGCGGGTGACCCTGTGCGCCAGGCCGGTCCCCAGCACCACTTCATGCGTGCTCATCGGAAGCATTCCTGGTTGAGGTATAGAGATAGGGCACGACGATCGCCAGGATTGTCATGAAGATCATCACGGCACTCGCCGCCCCGACACCTAGCTGAGAGCGTTCGAAAGTCTGCTTGTACATGAAGGTCGCCGGCACCTGTGTGCTGTTGGCGGGCCCACCGTTGGTGAGGGCGACGACAAGGTCGAAGGTCCGCAGCGCCTGCTGGACCAGCACCACAGCAACGGTCACGAAGGTTGGGCCAAGAAGCGGGATGATTATGCGCCGATAGATCGAGGGGCCACCTGCCCCATCAAGTCGCGCGGCTTTCATCAAATCCTCGTCTATACCGCGCAACCCGGCAAGGAACAGAGCCATGACGAAGCCGGAGGCCTGCCAGACACCCGCCAGCACGACGGTGTAGAGAGCAAAGCGCGGGTTCACCAACCAGTCAAACCGAAAATCCTCCCAACCCCAATTGCGCAAGACACGTTCTATGCCAAGGCCGGGGTTGAGGATCCACTTCCACGCCGTTCCGGTGACGACGAATGAAAGTGCCATCGGGTAGAGGTAGATGAGCCGCAAGGCCCCTTCCGCTCTTATTCTCTGGTCAAGAAGTATAGCAAGAAACAGACCGACCACGGTCGTCAGCAGAATGTACAAAAATGTGAAAACAAAGATATTCTTGGCCGATTGCATCCAGATCGGGTTGGACCACAAATTGTAGTATTGCCGTAGCCCGACCCAATGGTAGTCCGGCAACATCCCTGAAGCACTGAACGATATGTAGGCCGTCCAGAGCATGAAGCCATAGACGAATATCGAGGCTATCGCGACCGAAGGCGCGAGGGCGAGCTGCGATGCGTATCTGCCGACGAACGTCCGCAAACGCCCGGTCTCCAAAGACGGTCGCACTGCCGAAATTTCGGACTTCAGCGATAGCATTTCCATGCGCTTTGCTGCCAACCGATGAGGAAGTTTTGCCCGTGGTCGATAGCCATGCCGCGGCTGGTCCCGTCAGGCGACCAGCCGCGGCACGACCGCTTGGGAGCGTGTCAATTATTCGGAGATCGTCTTCAGTCCGTTCACGAGCTGATCAACTGCAGCCTTCGAGGTCATCGAAGGCTGCTCGAAGAAGGTCGATACCACATCCATGAAAATGCCGCTCTTGGCCGGGCTCCATGCCTCGAAATGCGAAATGGCCGGGAATGCCTGGCCGTGAGAGGCTGCGTCCACTTGGGCCTTGTAGGAGGCCTGCGCACAAAAATCGAGCACGGCGGCGTCGACGTCGGTGCGTGCCGGCGTGGCCCCCTTCTTGAGGTTGAACCCGAGTTGGACCTTGGGATCGAACGTGGTCTCGGCCAACGCATCCTGCGCGGCCTCGACGGAGGCATCCTTGCTTTTGAAGAAGACGAACGCGGTGGAGACGCTGAGATAGGTCTGGGCATTGCCAGGAGGCGGCGCGCAGCCATAGTCGACGTTCGGCTTCAGATTTGCCAGCACCATCTCGCCTTTGACGTAGTCGCCAAGGACCTGCATGCCGGCCTCACCGGTCATGACCATCTTGGCGGCTATGTTCCAGTCGCGGCCCGGATAGTTCGGGTCGACATACTTGTTCATATTGCGGAATTCATCGAAGACCTTGATCATGATGTCGCTTTTCAGCGCTTCTTCGTTCTGCTCCACGATCGCCTTGCGGTAGAAGTCGGGACCGCCGACAGCTACTAGAACCGTTTCGAAAAGGGTGGCCTCCTGCCAGTTAACGCCGCCGATCGCCAACGGGATCACGCCGGCAGCTTTGAGCTTGTCGGCTACCATGTGGAACTCGTCGAGGGTGGTCGGCGGCTGGAGGCCCAGCTTGTCGAACACCTTCTTGTTGTACCAAAGCCAGTTTGTGCGCTCGACGGTGGTCGGCACGCCATAGAATGCGCCGTTGAGCTTCAGGTGAGGAATGAGGCCCTTTGACATCACCTTGTCCCAGTTGCCCCTGGTGGCGACTAGCGACAAATCGACGAGCGCGCCCTGGTCTACCCACTGCTTAACCTCGTTTGAATGCATCAGGACCGCGTTGGGCGGTGAGCCGGCCGTAACACGCGAGCGCAGTACCTGGTTGAGTGTGTCGGTTCCCGTCGCAGGCAAGTCGACCCAGCTATATCCCTTGGCCGTGAAGTCATCCTTGATGACGCCGATGGCCGCAGCCTCCGAGCCTGCCGTGAAGAAATGCAGCACCTCCAGCTTCTTTTCCTGCGCCACGCTTGCTGTCGCGGCGGTGAACAACACCGTTGCGGCCAGAAGCGCACGCACCATGTAACCCCGCTTATTTTTGGTCATTAGCATTCCCCTTTTTGCCTTGGCTTGAGTGATGCTGCGCGATGTCTCCTCAAAGTGGCGACAGCGTTCAGGCGACACTTTGTGGAGCTAGCCGCGACCTTGTCAAGCCCCATTCTTCCTCGTTCTCGAACCGGCAAGACTCGATTTTGCGCAGATGTGCGGCTTTTGGGCAGAATCGCGGCCCTTTCCTGGCAACGGTCCTCTTTTTCGCGTCTCCGCGCTGAAAAGCTATTGGCAACTTTTGGGCTTTGATCTATTGAATGCAGCATTCACTTAGGAAACGATCTGCAACCCTGCAGCTTTCAGATGAACGCGCCTATGACGAACGAGCCCTTGCAGCAGCCATCCCTGGATCCGGCCGTGTTCCGGAGCATATTTTCCGGGCTTCCAAGCGGCGTCACGGTGGTGACGACGCTCGATGAAGCGGGCTCCCCGGTCGGCATGACCGTGAGCTCGATGAAGCGGGCTCCCCGGTGGGCATGACCGTGAGCGCGGTGATGTCGGTTTCGCTCGCGCCACCCCTGTTGGCGGTATGCCCTCAGAACTCGAAGTACACACTGCAGGCAATTCGATCTCGCGGCGGCTTCGCAGTGAACTTTCTAGCAAGCAGCCAGTCTGACGTTTCCAACAAATTCGCATTCGGCAATCAGGACAAGTTTGCTGGCGTTGCCTGGAGCAGAAGCCCGCACATCGAAGCAACTGTGCTTGAAGATGTTCGTGCCTATGCCGAATGCAGCGTCTTTCGCATCATCGAGGCGGAAGATCACACGATTATCGTCGGCCGCATCTTGTCAGGCGCCGTAACTGACAATCGTCCGCTGACCTACTGCAGTCGGCGGTACGTCGACCTTGTTTACAAACTCGCCAGTTGATGGGTCGCAACGAAGGGTATGGCAAGCATGGCTCGGATCGGCATCGGCGGGATTTTTCATGAAACGAATACATTTGCTGCCCCGACGGGGCTTGCTGATTTTCAGATCCTGCGCGGGGTTGAGATCACTTCGTTCAGCCACGGCGCGCGCACCTATCTTGGTGGTCTGATTGATGAGACCGGCGCGCTCGGGTTTGATGCCGTTCCGTTGGTCTACGCTGAAGCCACACCATCCGGCACGATTCGGCGGGAGATTTATTTCGCGTTGCGCGACGAGCTGATCGAGCAGGCAGCGGCTTCGGATCTGGATGCGCTTCTTTTGTCAATTCATGGCGCGGGCGTCGTGGAGGACATTGACAGCCTCGAGGAGGACTTGTGTTCCGCGTTGCGCCAGCGTCTCGGCAACAAAGTCCCGATCGTGGCAACCTTGGATCTTCATGGAAACATCCGCCAGCGTCTGGGTGACCTTTGCTCGGCACTGTTCCCCGTGAGGCTCAACCCCCACGTCGACCAGCACGAGCGTGGAGTGGAAGCCGCCCGATGTCTTAGCGAAATTGTGCTGTCGAGAGCGGACTTCGAAACGGCTATCGAACAGGTCCCGATGCTGTTCCCTCCCGTTCCTACCAGCTTGCCGGTGTTTGTCGAGCTCGACCGTCTCTGCACTGAAATCGAAAGGCAGGAGGGCGTCGCCTGTGCCCGCATCATGCACGGCTTTCCCTATGTAGACATGCCTAACATTGGAGCATCTGTGGTTGTGGTGGCCCGCCGCGATGGAGCCAATGGAGCTCGGCGACTGGCGCAGCGGATCGCCGGCGCCCTTTGGGAGCGACGAGATCAGATCAAGGTGGACAGCCTGCAGCCTGAAGCAGCGATCCAAGAGGCAATGCGGGATGGACGCACCGTCGTCGTCAACGAGTTTTCCGACAATACCGGCGCCGGTAGTCCGGGGGATGGTACCCATCTTTTGTCGGCTCTCATCGCGGCGGGCGCACGGTCCTGCTTTTCACATATCTTCGATCCCGGCACGGTGGCGCAGGCGGCCGCTGCCGGTGTCGGCGCGCGCATCAAAGTGGCGCTAGGTGGACACACCAATGCCCTTCTCGGCCTCCCCATCAAAGCCGAGGCAGAGGTTCTCGGCCTCAACAATGGACTCTTCCGGGTAAAGAGCCCGATGGGAACCGGCGAGACGATCGACCTTGGCTTGCTGGCGACATTGCGCATCGGCGGCGTTGACGTCGTCGTGTCCAGTGGGCGCCGCCAGACACTTGATGACGGCCCCTTCATCAAGGCCGGAGTCGATGTCGCTCAATTTCCAATCCTGGCGCTAAAATCGAGCCAGCATTTCAAGGCCTGGTTCGAGCCGCGCTTCGCCCGCATCGTCACCGCAGACCCACCGGGGCTCTCGCCCGTCGACGTGAGCAAGTTGCATCGGCATCGTTTGCAACGGCCAATGTGGCCCCTCAGTGCGGATGTTGACTATCGAGCTGAGCCTCAAGCTAGACAGGAGCCCGTATGAACAATCAGGCGGCCGGGGCGGCCCATCCGACGCGTGGACACCTGGATTTTGATCAGGCTGAGTATCAGGCTCGCATTCGCGCTGTTAAGTCCGTGTTGGAACTACGCGGGGCAGAGATGCTCCTAGTCGACCAGATCGATCATCTGGCCTACCTTTTCGGCTATCTTGCGACCGCGGCCCGCTACCAGGCTGCCCTGATTCCCGTGAAGGGAGAGCCCTGGCTGATCGTTCGGGAACTCGATCTTGGCACCTTTCTCGACCAGTCCTGGTCCAGGTCCTACGAGACATTCGCCGACGACGAGGATTCCCACGCTCGGGTTACCAGGGCCATCGCTCGAATGGCCCCAAAAAACTTGGCGATAGAGAAAGACAGCAACATCTTGACGATCGCGCGGCTGAATCAGATCCGTGCCGGCAATCCCGGCATGGAGATAGTCGACTTCTCAGGCGTGATCTGGAAACACCGACTGATCAAGTCGCCCGTCGAATTGGCATATATCCGCCGCGCAGCCGAGATCGCCGACCACATTGTGACCGCCGGCGCCGGTGCGATCAAAGCGGGAGTGAGCGACCGCGACAGCCTTGCCGCTATGTATGAGGCCTCCATCCGTCACGGGGCGGACAATACCCGGGCCGCCATCTTGGGGCGCCTGACCGGAGTGGACGCCTTGATTGGTGGCGTGACGGGAGCGCAGTGGGCGCAAGGCGAACGGGTGTTTGTGGAGGCCACGCCACAATATCGTGGCTATGGCGCACGCCTGGTTCGGCCAGTACGCGTTGGCGGGACAACCATGGTAGACGCGGAACTCGCCCGGCAGATGGTCGCGATTCAGGACCGACAGATTGCCGCGATGGTTCCAGGCGCCAAGGGGGGCGACGTCGACGCCATCTGCCGCGACGAGGTGCTGCACCAAGGGCTGAAGGCGGTCTTTACCCAGATCACGGGCTATACGCTTGGTTATCAGGCTGTGCCCCGCGTCAGCGACCACACCCGGATCATGGCGCCGGGCCAAACCTGGTCGTTCGAGCCCAACATGGTCTTTCATGTCGTCCTGCATACGCCGCAGTTAGCCTTCAGCGAGACAGTCGTTGTGACCGAAACCGGCCCCGAGCGCCTCTCCCGACTACCCCGGGCCATCCTGTCGGAGTGATGGCGCTCATGCTCGCCCATGAAGCTACCCCAGCCGGGTTGAGATTGTCGGAACGAAACCGTCCTAGTCCGGGTCCGGTCGAGGTTGCCATCGATGTTGGCGCAATCGCCCTCAATCGCGGTGAATCGCGTCGCGCGGTCCATGGGCAATTTACCGAAGGCTTTGTGCCAGGGTGGGATACGGCAGGCGTGATCAGCCAGGCCGGAGTTGGGGCAGAGGCACTGCCGATTGGAACGCCTGTCGTTGCACGTGCTCTTGCCGGCGGCTGGGCGCAATGTCGCATTGCCGATTGCAGGGATGTCGCCGTCATTCCCGCGAACGTCGATATCGGTCGTGCCGTAACGCTGGCCACTGCTGCGACCGCTCTGGCCGTTCTCACGCGCGGCGGCCCCCTCTTGGGGCGAACAGTAGTGATCGCTGGCGCATCAGGCAGCGTCGGACAGTTTGCGATTCAACTGGCCCGCTTGGGAGGCGCCAGGGTCAGCGCCGTAACGCGCGCTGAAGTCGATCGCGAGCTTCTTGTCTCGCTAGGCGCTCACGATGTTTTCACCGACCTTGGCGACGTCAAGCGCGCAGATCTCGTCATCGAAACCTTGGGCGGCCCGTCCCTCGTGCAGGCAGCGGGCCTGCTCAATGCTGGCGGCAGTTTGCAGTCCCTCGGCTGGAGCGCAGGTCAAGACGCGGTCTTCGCCAATTTCGACCATCTGATGAGGACCGGGGGCACCATTCAGGGTTTCGCCATCGGCGAACACCGTGTCGGGGTGCTGCTCACACAATTGGTAGGACTTCTGCAGCACGGCGCGCTTAAGACGTCCATCCAGATGCGTCAACCATGGGAGACCTTGCCTGCTGCTGCCGCGGCCGTTTTGCAGCCCGGGTTCCACGGCAAGGCCGTGCTCGACGTGACCGGGTTCCAAAATGCAGCGCAATGGCCGCTCCCCTGACCACCTTCATCGAACGCGCGCCAAATAAAAGAGGAATGCAATGACGCCAACCGATATCAAAGCTGCTCTGGGATCAGGTCTGCTGTCTTTTCCAGTAACGCACT
This sequence comes from Mesorhizobium sp. M1A.F.Ca.ET.072.01.1.1, assembly GCF_004023325.1. Lineage (NCBI taxonomy): Bacteria > Pseudomonadati > Pseudomonadota > Alphaproteobacteria > Hyphomicrobiales > Phyllobacteriaceae > Mesorhizobium > Mesorhizobium sp. M1A.F.Ca.ET.072.01.1.1. Next base: position 18,336 of record NZ_RZSF01000012.1, read on the forward strand.
TCGACGCTAACGGCCGGTTCGCTCCCGAAAGCTACAAATCGCATGTTTCCTGGCTCTCGAGCTTTAAGGCGCCAGTGCTTTTCGCAGCAGGCGGCACCGGCGAGTTCTTCTCGTTGACGCCTGACGAGCTCCCCAAGGTCGTCCAAGCAGCCAAGGAGGCAGCGGGCGACACCGCCATCGTTTCAGGATGCGGCTATGGGACGGAGATCGCCGTCACCATCGCCAAGGCCGCGCAGAAGGCGGGCGCGGATGGAATCCTGCTATTGCCGCACTACCTGATCGATGCACCGCAGCAAGGACTGTACGAGCACGTTCGCAGGGTCTGTCAGTCGATCGATATCGGTGTCATGGTCTATAACCGTGACAACTCCGTTATCCAGGCCGACACGCTGGCGCGGCTTTGCGATGCGTGTCCCAACCTAATCGGCTTCAAGGACGGCACCGGCGATATCGGCGCAATCCGGCAGATCACGGCAAAGCTGGGGAACCGGCTCACTTACCTCGGTGGGATGCCCACGGCAGAGCTTTTTGCGGAAGCCTATCTTGGCGCGGGCTTCACGACATACTCGTCGGCGGTGTTCAATTTCGTTCCGACCCTCGCGCAAGAGTTCTACCGGGCCCTTCGAGCCGGCGAACGCGCCCGCTGCGAAGCCCTGCTCAACGACTTCTTCTATCCGTTCATGGCAATCCGCAATCGCGCAAAGGGCTACGCGGTTGCGGCTATCAAGGCCGGGGTCCGGTTGAAAGGTTTTGATGCAGGCGCGGTTCGCCCGCCACTGACGGACTTGTCCGCCGAAGAGCAGGACATGCTGGCATTGCTCATCGCCAGACAGACCCTGCAGTAGCGACACGGCAAAGGAGACGTCGCCAGCAACGATCCACGGCTGGCGCCGTCCCTGCGAATGTCGACGTATTGCAGCCCGTAGAAGGAATGGCGCTCGCCTGAGGGCCGCTGCCCTGCTTCAGGCTGAAGCCCGGCGTTCTCGTACGATCATCGTTATGGCCCAACTCAAGGAACGGCCGATGTCTTCGCTCACTCTCGACAAGGTAAACAAGCACTATGGCGCTCAGTTGCATGTCCTGCGGGACATCAACATCGAGGTAGCCTCCGGCGAGTTTCTGGTCCTGCTCGGACCGTCAGGCTGCGGCAAGTCGACTTTGCTGCATGCAATCGCTGGACTCCATAGAATCAACTCCGGCGAGATCAGGCTTGGCTCTCGCGTCCTCAATGACGTGCCGTGTCAGAGCCGTGACATCGCGATGGTGTTTCAGTCCTACGCGCTCTATCCGTCGATGACGGTGCGCCAGAACATCGCCTTCCCCTTGGAAATGCGAAAGATGCCTAGGTCCGGGCGGGACAAGGCCGTCGAGGATGTCGGCCGCCTTTTGCAGCTCGGGCACCTGCTTGATCGAAAGCCTGGTCAACTGTCGGGCGGTCAGCGCCAGCGCGTTGCCATAGGGCGTGCTTTGGTACGAGAACCGGCGCTCTTCCTCTTCGACGAGCCCTTGTCGAACCTCGATGCACTGCTGAGGGTGGAAATGCGCACCGAATTGAAAAAGCTGCACCAGCGCATGGGTCGAACCACTGTCTATGTAACGCACGACCAGATCGAGGCGATGACGCTGGCCACTCGGATTGCCATACTTGATAAAGGGGCTGTGCAGCAGCTTGGCACTCCCAGCGAGGTTTACAACAAACCCACAAACCTTTTCGTTGCCAACTTTATTGGAAGTCCAAAGATCAACCTGATACCAGCTGTGATGCGCGGCGGATGGCTTCTGCTCGACGGCGCCAATTCCCAGCTTCCCGTTCCCGAAGAGTTTCGAGTTGCAGCAAAGGGCCAAGAACGTCAGGTGACCATCGGTTTCCGGCCAGAGCACATTGCACTCGCGGTGGGTGACGTCGGGAACGCAGAGGTGGACATAGAAGTCGATGTCACTCTGATCGAGCCTACCGGTGCCCATGATGTTGTGATCTTCCACTATGGTGGCGTCGAGCAGTCAGCACTGCTCAGCGCAGGCTCGATATCGCAACCTGGTCCGACGCGCCTTCGCATTGATGCATCGCGCTTGAGCCTTTTTGACCGCGCAACCGGAGTTCGGCTTTCATAACCAGCTGAAAGCCGCTGATTTTCTTTTTCGATTGGGCTTCAACCGATGCCGCATCCCATCTCACCTGTTTCAAGAGCCGATATCGCCCAAGCGCTTGCGCAACTGCCGCGCGCCAGCCTCGCGCATCTCCCCACACCTCTTGATCCGTGCCCCAGACTGACGGCCGAACTGGGCGGCCCGAAAATCTGGTTCAAGCGCGACGACTGCACGGGCCTGGCCTTTGGCGGTAACAAGGTCCGTCAGCACGAATACATTCTGGGCGATGCGCTGAGCCGCGGCGTTGACGTCGTGATCCAGGGGGCAGCCTCACAATCGAACCAATCGCGCCAATTGGCTGCCGCCGCGGCCCGACTTGGAATTGAATGCGTCTTGATGCCGCGAAAGGACGCGCAATTCGAGCATGTGCAGGGCAATCAATTGATCGCCCGTCGGTTCGGAGCAACGATTATCCCGATCGAAGCCAGCGTGTCGACAAAGCAGGCTAAGCAGGACATGGCCGCACGGCTTGAGGCCAGCGGCCGCAGGCCGATGATCCTTGGCATGGGTGCCGAGCGCGCACTGACCCTTGCGGCTGTCGCATACATCGGAGCCTATCTTGAACTCGTGGAGCAGTTCGAAACTCTGGGCGAACCTCTACCCACCCACATTTACGTCACTTCTCAAGTCAGTACCCAGGCTGGCCTTCAGGCCGGAGCCGAATTGCTGGGTCATGGTGTAAAGATCTGCGGCATCAATCCGATGGATGCACGTAACGAGGCCTACGAGACTCCTGGTGAAATCGCCAAGAGATGCCGCGCGGCTGCCGAACTCCTCGGCTTCAAACTGGACCTCGGAGCCGAGCGCATAAGAAACTCTACAGAATTCGTCGGAGAAGACTACGGCAAACCCGCGGCAGCGGCGCAGGAGGCTGCCGCGTTGCTTGCCCGAACCGAGAGTGTTCTCGTCGACCCGGTCTATTCGGCAAAGGGCTTTTCAGGTCTGGTTGGCGACATTCAAAGCGGGCGCCTCAACGAAACTGACCGGGCCGTTTTCTTGCACACAGGCGGATTGCCGGCAATATTTTCGTATGCTTCGAGTTATCACGATATTGGGCACGGTGAGTAGAGCTGAACTCACGTACTGATAGCGCGCCCCGAACAACCGGGCCGTTGCCAAGCCGTGGCGGGATCGGCGGAAGCGAGCCTAGCCCTGGCGGTCAGCGCACGGCACGCCGGCTCATTCTGTCGGGCTGTGCTGCCGCCGCATGAGCTCGCAAGCCAAAGCCGTTTCTGACCGCGCTCAAGGCCCGGTGCCCTGTCTTTAACGGCGAATTCGACGCAGTGAAGGGCCAATCAGGGGCGGCGCAGCCGCCACAGAGATGTCGGACGATATTGCCACGCCAACCGATCGCCAGAGACCTCTTCTAGAGGCTCCAATTTTTAAAAAGCCACCGTACGAATTGATCGTGCTGATTGTTCAAGGCTGCTACGAGACGAGCGGAATCTCGAGATCTCAATGCCTCGAGTTGATCCTTCAGCATCCAGTACTCAATCTTCAGCCATTCGCCGTCATTCGTGGAATGGATAATCGTCCGGATGCGAGTCAGATGATCATTCAACTTGCCCTGCATGCTTCGGAGCAAATCGTTGTCGCAGTATTCACGCAACATACTTTGAAGAAAGAAAAACGCGTTCCTCACTGGCGAAGGATCGTCGGTATCCAATGATTGCTGCGCCTTGTCGAGCAAAACTCCGAATTCTTCGATCCGTGCGGCCGGAATGTTTCCAATAGCCTGAATCGCGCACTGCGAATCCAAAGCCTTACGGACCTGATACGCGTTGCTGACATATTTCGCGTCAAGCGGAGCGACGTAGGGTACCTTCCATGCTTCTCCTACAACCAGCCCGTCTTCCTGCAGGCGGGTAAGTGCTGCCTTGACGGGGGAGCGACTCACTCCGAGTTGCTTGGCCAAAACACTCTCAGGCACCACCTGGTTGGGGGGTAGTTCGCCATCGGTGATCATCTTCTTGATGATGTCATAGACCCGCTCGCCCAAGGGTATGTTGCGCTCAACCTCCTGCATGATTTTCCTTTTCGGTCGGAGCCTCGAATCGCTTGAAGAATAATGGAGAGGCTGCTGAATACTGGCAAGGGTGCTAGTGGATGCACTTGTTGACCGTTGGCTTGGCAGGTGCAATCCGCGAGCAGTTCAGAGGTGGCCGTTCAACAAGTCGGCTTGGATGTCGCTTTGGGTCTTCCACGGAAATGTCGGAACAACACGAAAAACGCTGCTGAGGTCGCCTTCCATCGCTCAGGAACTTCATCCCACAGCCGCTCGTGACCGTAAGTCCCAAAATCGCATGAGCTTGGGACGAAGGTCATTGCCACCATAAGCCTCGACATTTCCCGACCTCCAACGCTAAATCGAGTTCATATTAGCACCGAGATCAGATTGCATCCAGCCGACAGGATACAGAATTTGGCTTGCACGCGCCACCTTACGGGTGAGGAGTCGCGATGCCAAACTAAGCTAGGCAACGTGCCTGGTCGCAAGCCGATGCGTCTTCCTGAGCCCAGGCGGGCTAGAGCCACCGGCGCGGATATCTGCTACAGCGCTAGCCCTGCACCAGTTGCTTCATCTGCCTGTGCACTTCTCGTCCGATCTCGTAGGCATTTTCCTGATGCCATTTCCGACTGAAGGACTCGCAACCCCACCAGCCGTCATATCCGGTGGCCTTGACAGCGTCCGTCCACAATTTCAGATCGATGACACCAGATCCCATTTCGATGTCGCGCAAATCATCCTCGATCGGGATGCCGGCGGCAAAAGGACGCGAGTCGCTTATGTGAACGCCGTAGAGCAGATCCTTGCTCAGACGGGCAACCACATCAGGGGTGTCACCGGCTGTGAAACAATGCCAATAGTCGACAATCAATCGGATATTGTCGCGGCCGGATCGCTCGATAATCTCCACATTGTCGGCAATCTTGTTCAGCGGCGTCCACGACATCGGCTCAAGATAGAGAAGCAGATCGAACTGCGCGGCAAGGTCAGCGATGCGAGAGAGGTTCTTGACGGTGGCCGCGATCTGCTCCTGGCGAGGAAAGCCGAGCATCCCTTTGTAGAGATCAGTGTGCTCACCCTTGGCATGCGCAACAACTGCCCGGACATCCACTGGGCCCGTCATCACCTGTATGCCCTTTGCCCCGACGAGGTGTGCCAGTCTGAAGGTAGACTCCGCCTCCATCATCAAATCGGCTTCTGACGCGCCTCCCCTCTCAATATCGAAGACGGCGCCGAAACCCGGTATGTCGATGCCGTCGAGCCTGGCGAGCAGTTCCTGTTCGGTGAACCCTGCATCGAGGAAGCCCCGCAGTTTCCTGGTTGATGGATCTATGCCGTCGAAACCGACCGCTCGCGCCACATCGATGTCCATGATCAGGGGCACGTGCCAAGCCACTGACGAATGCAGGATCAGCCTGTTCTTCTTTTCCGTCATTTCGCGTTCATCAACTCAAGGAACCGCCAAGCCAGCCCTCACGAACTCGCAACTCGCAACTCGCAACTCGCAACTCGCAAGGATCAGTCCAATAGCATTCAGTATGCAATTTGCGATTCAGGTTGTCAACGTTCGTCTCCCCGATCATCAAGTGGAGATAAATGCCTTTAAGAATCGCTCCCGGAGGCGCAGAGGTCACGAATGTTTCCTCTTGACAGGAGGCTCACTCCAGATTGAATACTGGATACACAAACGCTGGCACGCAGGGTTGGAAATAATCAATGTTCACACCGGCCTTCAGGCTATGGCGCAGGCCAGTTGAGAGAGCTCGGCTCGGAAGCCGGCGCATCCCCGGCCACCGATGCGGCCTGGGAGCTGAAATCCGGCTCTCCGACAGGGCCTTTCGACATGGGCATGGCTGTCGAAACATCGCCTTGGCCGCGCATTTCGCCAGCATTCCAAAAGCTTCTGGGCAGACCTCAGAAATCAGACTTGATAGATGCTGAGGCCCCTGTTTCCAAGTTGTTAAAGCGCTCGGGGAGCTGCGCACGTAACGGGGCCTGTTTCTCGATCGATCGCGATTGCAAGTTCAACTGGAGAGGCTCCGATGACGGAGACAGATGCATTCGGCCGAAGGCTGCGGCTGGGCATGGTGGGTGGAGGCGGCAGCAGTTCGATCGGGCCCAGCCACGCCTCGGCAGCGCGCCTGGACGGTCGTTGGGAGCTGGTTGCGGGCGTCTTCTCCCGCAACCCGGAGCGGACCAGACAGGTCGCGCGAGACCTCTTCATCGACCCGCAAAGAGCCTATGCAGACCACACTGAAATGGCTGCGCGCGAGGCTGAGCGCCCGGACGGCATCGACGCCGTCACGATCTGTACGTTCAACGAAACCCACTATGAAATCGCCGATGCGTTTCTTGCCAAGGGCATACACGTAATTTGCGACAAGCCGCTAGTAGTGAACCGCGAGCATGCCCGCGCCCTGAGCGCAAGGGTGGCCGAGACTGGTCGATTGCTTGCAGTAACATACACCTATTCGGGCTATCCCATGGTGCGAATGGCAAGGGACATGATTGCCGGGGGCAGGCTGGGCCAGGTCCTATCCGTCCAGGTGGAATATTCGCATCAGTACCAGACGCAGGCCTTCGGCAAGAAGGAATGGCAGCACGACCAGACCAAGGCAGGAGCACTCGGTGTCGTGGCGTCGCTTGGGACGCATGCATTCCATCTGGCCGAATATGTCAGCGGGCTACGTGTAGAAGCGCTGGCTGCGGATTTGGCCAGCTTGCGCAATCCGCTCGACGACCATGTCAACATGTTGCTGCGCTTCGAAGGTGGAGCCCGTGGAGCCCTTTGGACCACCTCGATAGCTCACGGCTGTCCAAATGGCCTTGCACTGCGTGTGTTCGGATCCGATGCCGCGATCACCTGGCACCAAGAGCATCCCGAACAACTCACCTTTACGGCATCTGGGCAGCAGCCGGTTGTCTTTGCCCGCGGCGGCGCGGGCGTCAGCGCCGGAGCGAAAGCAGCCTCCAGAATTCCTGCCGGCCATCCCGAAGGTTATCTCGAGGCGTTCGCCAACATTTATTCAGCGGTGGCGCGGGCAATTTCGGAAGGTCGAAACACGGCCGACAATGGAGACTTCCCCACCGTTCACGACGGGGCAAGGGGCGTTGGCTTCATGTTCACTGCGCTGCGGTCGGCCGGGGCCGGAAGCATGTTCGTTCCATTCGAGTTGTGAGCGTTTCCCCAAGAGACCGCCTGTGGATCGGATGGCGTCGAGACTTGGCTCCGAGGCTTCGATGAAGATCCCTTACAGCTCGACCATGTGAACCAGGAAGGAAACGACGCCGAGGATATCTTAAGCGATGAGGGAGGATTCGTGACTGGCCGGACCTGTGGGTTGACGGCGGTTTTGCCCTGCGAAAAAACCGTCAGCCTTTCTCGGCTTGATCGGGTGAGATCCAGCTTTGGAGTATCCAGCGCCGGAACATGTCCATGTGCGCGGAAAGCGTTGTGGTCAGCCTGTTGACGTCGCGCGCACGAAGCGCATCGAGCTCGTCCTTCATGACCCAATATTCTATGTGCAGCCATTGGCGGTCATCGGTAGCGCGACTGGCCAGCCTTACGCGGGTCAGATGATCCTGTAGCCGTCCAAGTATCAAGCAGATAAGATCGTTCTCGCAGTACGTCAGGAACATGCGCTGCAGATGCTCATAGGCCTCGCGAACCGGATATGGATTGCCCGCTTCCACGTCCGGTCGGATATTTTCGAGCACCATCGCGAACTCCTCGATCGCGTCTGCCGGTATGTGGTCTATCGACTGCACCGCGACTTGTATCTCGAGGGCCTTGCTAACCTGGTAGACATCGTCGATGTATTTTCTATCGAGCGCAGCCACCTGCAGGAACGTCGCGTCTACATGATTGACCAGACCATCTTCTACCAATCGCTCCATCGCCGCCCTGATTAGCGGTTCGCCGATGTCTAGACGCTCTGCAAGGTCCCTTTCGGAGATCAGTTCACCCGGTCGCAAATTGCTGTCAACGATCAGCTTCTTGACCATCGCGTAAGCCGGCACGCCAACCGCTGCACTCTTTTCAAGTTCCTGCACGGTAATCAGCTCCCTACCTAAGCGACGGCGGCGCCATGCTCGTCATGAAAGCCGACGTTCGTTCAAATCCGTGGTTTGGCAAAACCTGTGCCTCAGCTTCGATGCAATGCGGCGATTGTGCGCTTACTTGTTGTTTGGCCGGTCCGGAGGTGCCCTGCGAGAGCTTCCAGGATGGGCCGAAAGCAAAGCGTAATTGCGAGCGTGATAAACCAAAGGAGAAGCATCGGCTGTGCCGCCGGCGACCAGGCGTCCAACGACAATCGTATGGTCGCCAGATTCAATCAGGGAATCCACCTGACATTCCGCATATGCACGCACGTCCTTGATCACGGGAGCACCCGTGGTTTCGCCAAAAGCCCAATCTATGCCGCCGAACTTATCGCCTTGACCGAACGCGAACTGATCTGAGATCCACGATTGATCACTGGCCAGAAAATTGACCGCGAAACGCTTCTGGGCCCGGATGACCTGAAGCGTGTATTTTGACGATTGCAGACATATGACCAGCTGCGGGGGGCTCAGCGACAGGGACATCACTGCACTAACGGTCAACCCGACCGGTGCTCCACCGGAGTCGGTTGCCGACACGATGGTTACGCCACTGGGAAACCCGCCGAATATGCCACGAAAGGTGTCGGAGTCCACACCTGCCCGGTCTCCTGGCTTTTGCTCATCTTTCGAAGTTGAGGCGACCGTCTGAGATGTCATGCCCGTGTGCCTTCGATTGCGTACTGAATTCTGCATACACTAACGCGCATGAATGCGATTTGCAACCCAGGTCGCTAGCCAAATCCACCTCGCAGGGCCTTGGGAGGCCTGTTTGCGTTGTCAAGGAACTCCGCAGTGTGCAACGGGAATCTGTAGGCGTCGTTGGAGGTGTTCAGGTCCGGGCGTTAGGCCTGAGCCGCCAGGAGGGTCTCAAGGCCACAGTTTGCAACGGGGCACGGTTGCACTGAGCCGAGCAGCGCACGACATTGGAAGAAATGGATCGCCCACATAGTCTGGTCGAAAACAAAACAAGCGAGATCGGCGCTTCCAATCCCTAGGTAACTTTATTCTATCTATGTCGCGAACCGGCTTATTTGGAGCGTGGAATCCAGCAAGAGCGCCAGATATTCTTGTTCAAGCCATAGCGGCGGGCTTGTCATCCCGCAATCCGAAATGAGGCCGTCGTTCAAACGATATGCGCAGCCCTAACTCGGACATAAAATCCCGAGCGCGGTCTGTGTCGCGCCTGCCGACCCGCGACACCCATTCCGAAAACAGGCGCACCGCGCGCCGGTTCATATGCCGCGAAGGACAGACAAGCCAGTATCCGGGGAACTCTATCACGTCGAACTGGGTCGAGACGGGCACCAAAGCGCCCGAAACAAGGTCCTCGAACGCAATTGACGTGCTTTCCAGAACCACGCCCGCTCCATCCTTCGCCAGCTGAACCGACATCGAGGAGCGGTCGAAACGATAGGGATAGGTCATGCGCGCGCCCTGGACACCGTTACGCGGCAGCCAGTAATCCCAGCGGAAATAGGCCTTCACGCTGTCGATCAGTCTTGCCTGGCGCAGCTGCTCGCGCGGATCGGATGAAAGCCTCTGCAGTTCGTTGAGATAAGAAGGCGAGCACATCGGCAGGATCAGGTCGTTGACCACGCAATCCGAATAAAGGCCGGCCCAGCCCCCGTCGCCGTAGCGAAGATCGAGATCAATGACCTCGGTTTCGAAATCCGAAAAATTGGGTGTCGCGTCGACCCGCAGATTCCAGGTCGGATAGTCCTTGCTGAATTCAGCCAACCGCGGCGCCAGCCATTTCTCGCCAAAGGACGGGCTGACCCGGAGGCTGAGTTGAAAGCTCTCGCGCTGCCGAACGATGGCGTTTCGAACCTCGCGGATGGATTCGAAGGCTTGCGTGGTGGTCTGGTAGAGCCGCTCCCCGTCGATCGTCAGGGAAAGGTGGCGCTTTTCGCGCTGGAACAGCCGCACGCCCAACTGGTGCTCGAGCAAGCGCAGTTGCTGGCTGACGGCCGAAGGCGTCACCTGCAATTCCTGCGCCGCTTTCGCCACGCCGCCGAGGCGCGCAACGGCTTCGAAATGCGCCATCGACTTGAACTTGATGTCCGACATATCGTAGATCGTCAGTTAAGTTCAGCTACACAGAATGTTAAGAAACGAGAATTGAGCCGAATGTCAATCGGTCGCATCATCCCTGCGATCTCGGGAGGAGATGCAGGATGGAAACGGCCCAGGGCCTGGGCGTCGCCGGCAATGTGAGCGCGGCCGCACAGTCATCGACCAGGACGCCTCTGATCGACGCTGCCAATGTCGAGAAGAGCTACGGCGCAACCCGCGTCCTGCGCGGCGTGAGCTTTCAGGTCCGGGCAGGCGAAATACATGCGCTGCTGGGCGGCAACGGCGCCGGCAAGAGTACCCTCATCCGCATCATCACAGGCCTTACCTCCCGCGATGCCGGCGAGGTCGCCTTCACGTCGGCGAAGCTCGGCCGGGGCGGCCCGATCATAGCGGTGGTGCATCAGGAGCTGGCGCTGCTGCCCAAACTGTCGGTCGCGGAAAACATCGGTATCGTGCATGCGAAGTCCGGCCTGTCGCAGAGCAGCCGCCGCCGCATGCGCGACATCGCGCTCAATGCGCTGCGCCTGATAGATGCGGCGGTCGGCGAGGAGATCGTGGACCTCCCGGCGGCCAAATTGTCCCTGCATGAAGGGCAAATCGTGGAGATCGCTCGCGCGCTTTCAACGGGCGCCGAAGTGCTGCTTCTCGACGAGCCCACCGCCAACCTGACCGCAGGCGAGACGGCCAAGCTTTTCTCCGTGCTGAAGCGTTTGGCGCGCGACGAGGGTATCGGAATCGTATTCGTCTCGCACAGGATGCGGGAAATCCGCGAGCTCTGCGATGTTTGCACCATCCTGCGGGACGGCACCACTGTGGCGAATGGGACGCCGCTTGCCTCGCTGAGCGACGCCGAGATCATCCAACAGATGGGGCAATCGACCCACCGTTCCGGCGCGCAGCTCAAGCGGCGGGAGCGCAGCCGAGAGGGTACGCCGGTGGAGTTGCTGGGGCCCGACGGCGCCATTTTGGAAATCTGGCCCGGCACCATCTTGGGGCTGGCCGGCGCACCGGCGGGTCCGACGGGCCTGATCGATCCCCTCGTCGGCGCGGGAAAGGGCGCCGGCTGGCGCCTCTCCGGCGAGGGTCTCGCAGATGGCTTCCCCTCCCCGGCCGCGGCGGCGCGCGCGGGCATCGGCTTCGTCTCGGGTGACCGGGCAGCGAAGGGAATCCTTTCGCAGCTTCCGATCGTCGACAACGTGCTTGCCGCGCGCAGGGTTCGCGACAACCGGCGGATCGTCGGCGCCGCCGAACGGCAGGAATGTTCCGATCTGGTTTCGGCGCTCAAGTTGAAGGCGGGCTCGATCTGGGACCTTCCGGCGTCGCTATCCGGCGGCAACCAGCAGAAGCTAATCGTTGCGCGCTGGCTCGGATTGCCGCTGCGCATCGTGGTGCTGGAAGAGCCGACGCGCGGCGTCGACATCGGCACCAAGCACGATATCTAAGCGCTGATCCGCGAGATGGCGGATACGGGAGCAATCATTGTCTGGTGGTCGACCGAGAACGTCGAGCTGCTCGAGCTGTGCGATGTGATCTTCGCCTTCGACACCGAGGGGCGCCCGAAGGGGTTTCTGCCGGACAAGCGCTTCACCGAAGACGGGCTCGCCGAGCTGACGGGGATGGCAGCATGACCGACGCAACCAACGGCGCCGCGACGGCCAAGAAGGCTCGGGCCGCCGGGACCCGCGCTCCCGGGATTCTTCTGTCCTACCGCACCGAGGCTGCAATCGCCGGCGCGATTGTCGTCCTGTTGCTGGCGGTGGGCATATTCGTCCCCGCGGCGCTCAGCATGGGCAACGTCCAAAACATCATCCAGGCTGCGGCGCCGCTCATCATCATGTCGCTCGGCGTCTTCTTGGTCGTGGTCACCGGCGGCATCGATCTTTCGGTCGGCTCGGTGTTCTCGCTGACTGGAATGGTCACGGCGCTGGCAATGGCCAATGGAGCGGACGATCTTACCGCCAGCCTGGCAGGCTTGGCCGTAGGGCTGGTATTCGGAGCGATCAACGGGTTTCTCGTCACTGTCGTCAGGCTTGCTCCTTTCGTCGTCACCCTCATCACTTACGCGGTAGCGGGCAGCCTGGCCTTCATCGTCACCAACGGTCGCTCGATGCCGATCAGTGCGCCGGATTTCTGGCTGCTGAATTCCGGCGAGATCGTCCCCGGCATCCCAAATCATCTTCTGTTCTGCATCGTCCTGATGGCCGTGCTGGAATATGTGCTGCGCAAGGTCGTGCTGGGCCGCTGGTTCTATGCCGTCGGGTCGTCGGCGACTGCAGCCCGGCTGCTCGGCATTCCCGTCCTTCGCATCAAATTCGCCGCCTATGTCACTTCCGGCCTGCTCGCCTCGTTCGCCGGGCTGCTGACGGCGAGCTACATCCTCAATGCCGAGGCAACGGCCGGCGCAAGCCTGATGCTGCAGGCGATCGCCGCGGTCGTCATCGGCGGCGCCAGCCTCTTCGGCGGAACCGGCAGCGCGATCGGCGCGGTGCTCGGCGCGCTGATGATCACCTGCATCCAGAACGGCGTGAACCTCATCGGCGTCAACAGCTTCTGGCAAGGCTCCGTCACCGGCGCCGCGATCCTGCTTGCGGTCCTGATCGACCGCTTCAGCAACAAGAACCGACTCTAGATCATCAACGGGAGGAACCAAGATGAAGTTGAAGACCATCCTGATTGCAGCACTGGCGGCGTCCGCCTTGTCAAGCGCATCATATGCCGAGGACAAGAAGACCGTCGCCTATATCGCGCCCTCGCTGGACATCTCCTACTGGCAATGGGTCGGCTACGGCGTGAAGGAGAAGGCGAAGGAGCTCGGCATGGACTATGTCGAGTACACCTCTGAGAACTCACCCGCCAAGCAGATGGACAATGCGCGGACAGCCGTGACAAAGGGGGTCGCGGCAATCGTGATCGGCCCGGTCAGCTCGACATCGACGCCGCCGCTGCTCGATTATCTGGAAAAGCAAAAGGTCCCGATCGCCTTCGCCGGCATCGGTCCGCAGCCGGGACTGACCAACTACACATCCTCTGTCACCGCAAACAATTATGAGACCGGTAAGGCGCAAGGGAAATTCACCTGCGATCTCGCCAAGGAGCGCGGCGGCAACAAGGTAGGCATGCTGTCGCTGCCGCAGGACCGGGAGAATGCGCAGAAGTATCTCAAGGGCGCCAAGGAGGCGTTCGCGGCAGACGGCTGCGACCTCGTCCAGATACTTGAAACCCGGGGCCTCACCATCAATGAGGCCGTCACTCAGGCAAACGACCTGCTGACTGCACATCCCGACATCAAGGCTATCTACGGCATGTATGATGAGGCCGGCAGCGGGGCCGCAAAGGTGGTCGAGACCCGAGGCCTCACCGGCAAAGTCGGCATCACTGTGGCTGATGGCTCGCCGACCACCATTGCGCTGCTGAAGAACGGAGCGATCCAGGGCATCTTCTTCCAGGAAGCGGTCGGCCAAGGCATCGACGGAACCCAACAAGTCTATAACGCCCTGACGGGAGGCAAGGTGACCCAGGATCTGGCCCTGGTGATGCCGCTGGTCACCGCCGACAAGGTCGACAGCCCCGAAGCGAAGAAGGTTATCGCCCGCGTTTTCCCCCCGAGCAACTGACCGCCTTCGAACGGACCCGCCGGCGAGGCCGGCGGGTCCACCCGCAAGCGAGGTATTCCGACCGTGGCAGAGCTGCCTTTCATCGATCCGCATCATCACCTTTGGGATCTGGAGACCCACTATTATCCGTGGCTGACCGACGGGGTTAAGCCGGCGGCCTTCGGCGATTATGAGGCGATCCGCAAGAGCTATCTGATCGACGACTATCTGGAAGACGCCAGGAACCAGAACCTGGTGAAATCGGTGCACCTGGACGTCGGGTTCAATCCCGCCGATCCGGTCGGGGAGACGCGCTGGCTACAAGGCATCGCCGACAAGCGGGGCTTTCCTCATGGCATCGTCGGCTACGCCGACCTGTCCAAACCCGATGTCGGCGACCTTCTCGACCGGCACATGGAGTATCGGAACTTCCGCGGCATCCGGCAGTCGATGAATTATCATGGCGACCCCGCAAAGACCTATCTGGCGCGGTCGGAGGTCAGCCGGACACCCGAATGGAGGCGTGGCTTCCGAGAGCTGGCGAAGCGCGGGCTGAGTTTTGACCTGCAGCTCTATTATCCGCAGATGGGCGAATTTCTTGAATTGGCGCGCGCCTTTCCCGACGTGCAGATCATTCTCAACCATACCGGCATGCAGGTCGACGGACCCGAGCATTTCGACGCCTGGAAGAAGGGCATGCGCCAGCTGGCGCAGGCGCCGAACGTCGCCTGCAAGATCTCGGGTCTCGGCATGGGCGACTGGACATGGACGACGGCGTCGATCCGTCCCTATGTCGAGGAGGCGATCGCCGCCTTCGGCATCGACCGATCGATGTTTGCGACGAACTTCCCGGTCGACAAGCTGTTCTCGAGCTTCGACGCCATCGTGAACGCCTTCAAGGAGATCACGCGACACTATCCGCGTGAAGAGCGGCTCGCGCTGTTCCACGACAACGCCGCCCGGTTCTACCGGCTCTAGATCATCCGCCAAGAGATTGGAAAAAGCAGGAGAGTTCGACATGTTGCTGAAGGGCAAGGCTGTGGTCATTTCAGGCGCCGCGAGCCCACGCGGGATCGGCCGCTCCACGGCAACGCTGATGGCCGAGCATGGGGCGCGCGTCGCGATTCTTGACCTCGATGAGGGGCAAGCGCGTGACGCCGCCGCTTCGCTCGGAGGCGACCATATCGGCCTTGCATGCAATGTCGCCGACCGCGACGCTTGCAAGAGGGCGGCTGTGCAAGTCACCGAAGCCTTGGGCAAGATCGATGTGCTTTGCAACAATGCGGGCATTACCCAGCCGGTCAAGACACTGGAGATCAGCCCGGCCGACTGGGATCGCATCCTCAACGTCAATCTGCGCGGCGTGCTCTATCTCAGCCAGGCCTTCATTCCACACATGCGCGAAAATGGCGGCGGCTCGATCATCTGCATGTCATCGGTTTCCGCGCAACGCGGCGGCGGCATCTTCGGCGGCCCGCATTACTCCGCCGCCAAGGCGGGCGTGCTCGGCTTGGCAAAGGCGATGGCGCGCGAATTCGGACCCGACCGCATCCGCGTCAACTGCGTAACGCCAGGCCTGATCCAGACCGACATCACCGGCGGCAAGCTGACCGAGGCCATGCGCGCCGACATCATCAAGGGGATTCCGCTCAGTCGGCTGGGCGACGCGCGCGACGTGGCCGGCGCCTATCTGTTTCTCGCGTCGGATCTGGCCAGCTACATCACCGGCGCCGTGATCGACGTCAATGGCGGGATGCTGATCCATGGCTGACGGAACCACGGAATTCGAGATGCCGCGCTCGGGCAGCAATGTCAGCCTAGCCGAACGGGCCTATCGCATCCGGCGGCATGCCGTGCGCATGGGCGAAGTCCAGGGCCAGGGCTATGTGGGCCAGGCGCTCGGCATCGCCGACGTGCTCGCGGTCGCCTATTTCCATGCGCTTCGCTATCGGCCAGATGAGACGCTATGGGAGAAGCGCGATCGCTTTCTTCTGTCGATCGGACATTATGCGATCGCGCTCTACGCGGCATTGATCGAAGCAGGCGTGCTGCCGGAGGAAGAACTCGAAACCTATGGCACGGACGACAGCCGCATGCCGATGTCCGGCATGGCCGCCTACACGCCTGGAATGGAGATCACCGGCGGCTCGCTCGGCCATGGGCTCGGCATCGCCGTCGGCATGTGCCTGGGCCTGAAGCGCAAGCGGAGCGACAGTTTCGTATACAATCTCTTGTCGGACGGCGAGCTCGGCGAGGGCTCGACCTGGGAAGCGGCGATGTCAGCCGCCCACCACAAGCTCGACAATCTCATCGCCATCGTCGACTTCAACAACCAGCAGGCCGACGGGCCATCGACGGCGACGCTGTCTTCCGAGCCGGTGACCGGCAAGTTTGAGGCCTTCGGCTGGCACGCACAGCGTGTCGACGGCAACGACATCGAGGCGGTCCGCGCGGCATTCGACATTGCCCGGGACCTCAAGGGGCCGCGTCCGCGCATCATCGTCTGCGACACGCGCATGGCAAAGGGTGTGCCTTTCCTGGAGGCCCGCGAAATCACGCATTTCATCCGCGTCGAGCCGCATGAATGGACGCTGGCGCTTGAGGCTCTGGAGAAGGGACGTCCGCAGTGAGGTTGTCAAAATTCGAGCCGCGCCTCCCCGTCAACGCAGGCGAGCGCAAGACCACATCGGCGATGATCGCCTCGATCGCCCCGGACGGCGTTCCGACTCGCAGCGCCCCTTTCGGCCACACGCTCGCTAGGCTGGCACGTCACCGGAGCGGGATCGTCGGGCTCACTGCCGATCTTGCGAAATACACTGACCTTCATGTCTTTGCGCAGGAGCATCCGGACCGCTTCTACCAGATGGGGATGGCCGAGCAGGTGTTGATGAGCGCTGCCGCCGGCCTGGCGCGTGAAGGCTTCACGCCTTTCGCCACGACCTACGCCGTCTTCGCCTCACGGCGGGCCTATGATTTCATCAGTATGGCAATTGCGGAGGAAAGGCTGGACGTCAAGATTGTTTGCGCCCTCCCGGGACTGACGACCGGCTACGGCCCGAGCCACCAAGCAACGGAAGACATCGCCATCTTCCGCGGCATGCCGAACCTGACCATCATCGACCCGTGCGACGCGATCGATATCGAGCAGGCTACCGAGGCAATCGCGGGTCACAGAGGACCGGTCTATATGCGGCTCCTGCGCGGCAAGGTGCCGGCCGTGCTCGACCAGTACGATTACAGGTTCGAGATCGGCAAAGCACGGCTGCTGCGTGAAGGCACGGACGTGCTGTTCATTTCGAGCGGCCTGATGACCATGCGTGTGCTTGAGGCGGCAACGGCTCTCGAAGCGGACCGCATAAGTAGCGCAGTGCTACATGTGCCGACGATCAAGCCGCTGGACAATGAGAGAATTCTTGCGGCCGCGCGCCAAGCTGGCCGGCTGGTGGTGGTGGCGGAAAACCACACCGTCATAGGCGGACTGGGTGAAAGTGTCGCCGCATTGCTTATGCGCGAGGGCGTGACACCCGCCTTTCGGCAGATCGCCCTTCCCGACGAGTTTCTGGACGCCGGTGCTCTGCCGACACTTCACGATCGGTACGGCATCTCGACAACTGAGGTCGTGCGCCGTATTCGCGAATGGACGGGTAAGTGAGGCACGATCTCGGCTCTGCTCTTGATGACGGTGATCGGCAGCCGTAACGCCACCAGGAGCGATTTCGATCAGGTCGCCGCATCGATCCGGGACGGCGAAATACCGATTACCATGCTCGTGACCCACCGGACCACTCTGGCCAAGAGCCCTCACGACATTGCGCGCTGGTCACGCGAGAAGGCTGGGCTGATCAAGGCTGTCATCGCCGTCCACGACAGGTCCTAACCAGCTGACGTAAGGGCCAGCAGTCTCTTGCGAGCGGCGCCTTACCCATTTGGCGCTGTGCGAACGGCATCCGCTGCCGCCAAGCCCGACGACCGGGATGTCCCGGTCATCACTTCCGAGACAGTCTTCCAATCTTCAAGCCGGGGAGGCGTCGGGGAGACCAGCGAACTCAGCGCTGTTGCCAAAAATATGCTCAACCTGGTCGGGAAGCAGAACCCCCGCTTCTTCAACGACTTGGCGTAAGGTCCTCTTCCCTGCCAAAGCGCGCTTGGACAATTCGGCTGCTTTGCCGTAGCCGATCAGTTTTGCTAAGGGCGTTGCCAGAACGAGGGATTGATCAAGCAGCGCTCTGCAACGATCAACATCGACTTCGATCCCGTCCACGCAGCGCTCTTTGAAAATCCGCATTCCTCTCGTCAACAACCGCATGGATTGCAGGATGTTCAAGACGATCACCGGCTCCATTGCATTCAACTGAAGCTGGCCCGCGCTTGCGGCCAGTGTCACGGTAAGATCGTTGCCAATCACCTGGAAGCTGAGTTGGTTCACCATCTCAGGAATGACGGGATTGATTTTACCCGGCATGATCGAAGAGCCGGCCTGCACGGGTGGCAATCGAATCTCGCCCAGTCCGCCAAGCGGCCCACTGCTAAGCAGGCGCAAATCGTTGCAGATCTTGGTCAGCTTGACTGCGATGCGCTTCAGCACGCCCGAAAAGGAAACGAAGCCGCCGGTGTCCGACGTTGCCTCGATGAAATTACGGGCAGCAACAAGCTGAATGCCTGATATTCGCGACAGATGACCGCAAACGATGCCTGGGAACTCGCGGGGCACGTTAATCGAGGTGCCGATCGCCGAGCCCCCAAGGTTGATTTCCAACAACAATCTCGCGACCGACTGAAGTTGGACGATATCTTCGTCGATGAGTTCAGCAAAGGCTCCGAACTCCTGCCCAACTGTCATGGGCACCGCGTCCTGAAGCTGAGTTCGGCCAACCTTGAGCTCATTCGCGTGCTGGAGCGCCTTGGCGCGAAACGCATCACGCAAATTGACTTGTGCCGATACGAGCCCGTCGCAGGCCCGCAAAACCGTCAGACGGATTGCGGTAGGATACACGTCGTTTGTCGACTGGGAGAGGTTTACGTCGTCGTTGGGGTGCAGCCTTGCGAAATCGCCAATTTTGGCGCCGAGTTTGATCAGGGCCAGGTTGGTAACAACCTCGTTGACGTTCATGTTTGTCGACGTACCGGCCCCTCCCTGCATCATGTCAACCGGGAAGTTTTCTTCGATCCCCTTCAGTTCGATGATATCGTCGCACGCATCTGAGATAGCCTGGGCCTTTTCGGGCGAGAGCAGTCCGAGTTCCATGTTTGCAAGACAAGCAGCCTTTTTCACCATCGCCATCGACTGGATGAACTCGGGAAAATCCTTCAGCCGCAGCCCGGACACATCGAAGTTCTGTTCTGCTCGACGGGTGTGCACGCCATAGAGCACGTGGCCCGGTACAGCGAGCGGTCCGATCAGATCCGTTTCGATACGGTCGGCAATCATGGTTGCTAACTCCGCTCAGCCAAGACCTCGGGCGTCACCCACGCAGGTGCAAGATTCACAAGTCTGGATACTAAGATGAGGTCCTCACGACCGGCTGATGACGGCGCCAGTCTTGATGGCGAGCGCCGCGATAGTCAGTGCCGGGTTGACGGCCGCGGATGTCGGAAGCACAGAAGCGTCGGTTACATAGAGGTTTGCAATTTCGTGGGAACGGCAATCAGGCGACACAACCGACGTCTCCGGATCGCTTCCAAGCCTGGCAGTGCCACACTGGTGCGAAGTCGTCTTTCTGCCGAAGGTTCGAGTAAGAACGATGGGGAAGCCCGCCCTTCGCATCACACCTCGCGTCCTGCGGATCAGCAGCTCGTGCGCTCGCATGTTGCTGCGAACCCAATGCATGACGATGCGGCCATTCTGAACCGTGACCCGGCTCTCTGGATTGGGCAGGTCCTCGCTGGTCAAGAACCAGCCATAGCAATTGCGGGCTATCAGCCCCGCCAGCCACCGTGGCAGCAAGGGCGCGTTCGCCTTGAGGATGTTACCCGTGATATGTCCAAGCAATTGCACGTTGCCAAGCGGGAAACCTGTTTCCGGATCGGCGTTATAGAAGTCGTTGAATGCCAGGGTCTTCTGGTAGACCGACGTATTGGCCGACCGCGGATCGATCGCCAGCATGGCGGTGGTGTTGTGGTTCATGAAGTTGCGGCCGAGTTGGTCGGAGCCGTTGGCCAGCCCGCGCGGATGCGCGGCATTCGCCGACCGCAGCAAGAGTGCCGCGCTTTGGACCGCACCAGCCGCAACGGCGAAGACGCCAGCGCTGATCCGCCGCTCAACTCCATCCTTGAAAAACACCGCGGCAGTCACCTTGCGACCCGTCGGATCGGTTTCCAGCCGTACGACACTGGCCCCGGTCACGAGACTGACGTTGCTGCTGTTCAACGCGGCAGTCAGCGGTCCAACTTCGGCGTCGATCTTGCCGGAACCCGTGTTGGGAAACGCATCCCAACCGGTCTTTGCGCGGCGAAGCCACTCATTGATGTCGATAGCCAGGGGAAGGCTGGCTGGATGGATCCCCGCCTCTTTCAAGCGAGCGCGCACGGCCGCTATGGGCGGCTCGTCGGGTACCGGCGGAAAACGGTAAGGACCGGTGTGCGGCGGCTCGGTGGGATCCTGCGTGGGGTCACCCCGCACCTTGAAAATCGCCTCGGCTCGCTCGTACCAGGGCTCGAGCTCCTCGTAGGTGATCGGCCATCCAGGCGAGGCGCCGTCCATGTGCGGGCGGGGCGAGAAATCCTCAAGCCTGTAGCGGTACATCACCGCGCCGAAGAATTTGGAATTGCCTCCAACATAGTAATAGTTGCCGGGCAGGAAAGCCTGCCCATCGTCGCCGAGCCACTCTTCGGTCGAACGGTAGAAGCCCTTGAGAAATATCGCCCGGTCGTCGCGCGCCTGGGGCGCGTCGCGCAGGTGCTCGCCACGTTCCAGAATCACGATGCGCCTGCCGGTGCCGGCCAGGCTATGGGCCAGGGAAGCGCCTCCTATGCCTGACCCGATAATGACGATATCAGCTGTTTGATCCACGTCGATGCCTCAGTCTATGCGTTGCTCATTGTCGGCATCGAACAGCACGATCTTGCCAGTATGGACCGCGAGGGTCGCCGAAGTGCGGGCTGCCACGGCCCTTGGCGGCACACGAGCTGTGACTTCGACCCCGCCTGCCTGGAAAAGAGCAAGCGTATCGGGGCCCGTAGGCTCGACAACGTCGATGTTTACCGTGACCGCTTGCGCGGCATGCTCGCCGGCGACGCTGAACAACTCCGGACGAACGCCCAGCAGAATACTGCGCCCAGCGTATTTGGCTGCGGCTTGTGAAGACAAAGGGATGCCTGAGAGGCGAGCAGCCGCCCCACCTGGGACGTCGATCACCGCGACTGGCCGACCGTCTTCCACGTCAAGTCTCGCCGGAATGATGTTCATGGAGGGCGAGCCCACGAACTTGGCCACGTATACGTTCGCCGGCCGGTCGTAGACCGACTGCGGATCGTCAAGGTGCTGGACCACGCCGTCCTTCATCACGGCAACGCGCGTGGCGAGCGTCATGGCTTCGATCTGGTCATGCGTGACGTATACGATTGTGGTTCCCAATCGTGCATGAAGACGCTTGATCTCGGTTCGCATGTCGACGCGCAACTTGGCGTCCAGATTGGATAAAGGTTCGTCGAACAGGAACAGCTTGGGTTGGCGCACGATCGCGCGCCCCATTGCCACGCGCTGGCGCTGGCCTCCCGAGAGTTGCGAGGGCTTCCTGTCCAGAAGATGCGTCATCTGGAGCAGGTCGGCCGCCGTCTTGACCGCCTTGTCCCGCTCGGCTTGCGGCACGCCGCGGATCTTCATGCCGAACTCGATGTTCTGGCGCACGGTCATCGTGGGATAGAGGGCGTAGGACTGGAACACCATGGCGATGTCCCTGTCTTTCGGCGACAGGTCGTTGACAACCCTGCCGGCGATGCGGATTTCGCCACCTGAGATGTTCTCGAGGCCGGCGATCATGTTGAGCAGTGTGGACTTGCCACAACCCGAAGGGCCGAGCAGCACCAGGAAGTCGCCGGTGCCGATGGAGATACTGACCTCCTTCAGGACTTCGAGGTCACCGTAGAGCTTGCGGGCCCGATCGATTTCAAGCGTTGACATAGCACTAGCCTTTCACGGCGCCGGCGGTCAGACCGCGCACGAAGTAGCGTCCAGCGACGACGTAAACGAGAAGGGTGGGGATGGCGGCAATCATGGCGGCCGCCATGTCGACATTGTATTGCTTGCGCCCCATCGTCACGTTGACGATGTTGTTCAGCGCCACGGTGATCGGCGATGATTGCCCTGCGGTGAACGACACGCCGAAAAGAAAGTCGTTCCAGATCTGCGTGAATTGCCAGATGCAAGAGACCACGATGATGGGGAGCGCGGTCGGCAACATCACTGAAAAGAAGATCCGGAAGAACCCAGCTCCGTCGATCTGCGCCGCGCGGGTCAGTTCGTCCGGGATGGTGATGAAATAGTTCCGGAAGAACAGGGTCGTGAAGCTGATGCCGTATACCGTGTGAACCAGCACGAGACCGGGAATGGTACCCGAAAGGTGCAGGCGACCCAGCAGTTGCGCCATGGGCAGGATAACGGCCTGGAACGGCAGGAAGCAGCCGAACAGCAACAATCCGAATATCGCGTTCGCGCCGGCGAAACGCCACTTCGTGAGAATATAGCCGTTTATCGCGCCTATCCCCGTGGACAGGATGACGGCGGGCACAACCATCAGGATGGAATTGATGAAGTATGGCCGCAGTCCCGTGCAGGCCGTGCCAATGCAGGCCTCCTGCCATGCCTTGTTCCAGGCTTCGAAGGTGATCGCCTGGGGCACCCCGATGAAGGAGCCGCCATAGATTTCATCCAGCGACTTGAGCGAGGTGACGATCATCACCCAAAGCGGCATCAGGTAGAAGGCGGCGAGCGCGATCAGCGAGCCATAGATGAACAGGCGGCCGATCTGGTGTGAACGACGCGCCGAGCGTGCTTCAGTGCGCATTGCGGTCCTCCCTCAATTCCGAATAGAGGTAGGGAACGATGATGGCTGCGACCGTCATCAGCATCATGATGGCGCTGGCGGCACCTACGCCCATCTGGTTGCGCCTGAAGGTTGCGGCGAACATGAAGGTGGAGGGCATTTCGGTGGCGCTGCCGGGCCCGGCATTTGTGAGGGCGAGCACCAGGTCGAAGCTCTTGATCGAGATATAGCTCAGGAGGACGATGACGCTCAGGAATGCCGGGCGCAGCATCGGCACGATGACGCTGAGGTAGATTCGCGGCAGGCTGGCTCCCTCGATCTGCGCGGCCTTGATGATCGAAGTATCGATCGCTCGCAGCCCGGCCAGGAAAATGGCCATCGCGAACCCCGTCGATTGCCAGACCGCTGCGATCACCACGCAGTAGATTGCAAAGCTTGGTTGTGTGATCCAGTCGAAGACAAAACCGGTCCAGCCGAGCTCGTTGACGACCTTCTGCAGGCCGAGGTCCGGGTTCAGGATCCATTTCCAGGCTGTGCCCGTGACAATGAATGACAAGGCCATGGGATAGAGGTAGACGGCTCGCAGGAAGCCCTCCGCCCTCACCTTCTGGTCGAGCAGAATCGCGAGGAACAAGCCCAGCGCGATGGTGATCGCCAGGAACAACGCCGTAAAGATGAAGAGATTGGCGACTGCAGTGTGCCAGCGCGGGGTCGACCACAAACGGACATATTGCTCGAGCCCGACGAAGTCGAACTTCGGGACCATCTGGGACGAAGATAGCGAGATCCAGGCCGTCCAGACTATGAAGAGATAGACGGCAATCAGAACGGCCAGAAGGCTGGGCGACAGGACGAGCCGCGGCAGCCATAGGTCCAATTTGTTTTTGAGCGACATGGGACTGACCAACCTCGCTATTGCCGAGCATTGTTGCGGACGGTGTCCCCGCCGGCACGATTGCCGGCAGGGCTTTGATGGCTTGGACTAGCGGGCGTTGTTGATCCCGTCGACCAGGGCCTGAACAGCATCCTTGGACGACATGTCGGTGACGAAGAATTTGCCGACGACGTCGGTGAAGACGCCGGCGAATTGAGGCTGGGCAGCAAAGCCTTCCGTGAGGCCGCCGAGCATCGCGCCGTTCTTCACCGCCGCCTCGCGGTCAGCATAGCTACGCTTCGCGCAGTCATCGAAACTGTCGACCGGAACGTCGGAGCGAGCCGGGATCGAACCCTTGATCAGGTTGAACTGCTTCTGCACCTCGGGATCCATGATCGATTCTGCCCAGGCGTCCTGGCCTGCTGTGGTCACGGCATCATCGACCTTGAACATGCCAAATGCGTCGATCACGAACTTGAAGTTGGGCTTGTCGGTCGGCGTTGGGAAGCAGAGGAAATCGACGCCGGGCTTGAGGCCCTTGGCAAGGAACTCGCCTTTGGCCCAGTCGCCCATGACCTGCATGGCGGCCTTGCCATCCGCGACCATGCCCGTTGCGACGGCCCAATCACGCCCGGTGAAGCCGTCATCGACAAGTCCGCGGACCTTCCTAAGCTTGTCGAACGTCGCGATCATTTCGGGGCTCGAAAGAGCGCCCTCGTCGAGGTCGATGACTGCCTTCTTGTAGAATTCGGGCCCGTTCACGTCGACAAGGATTGCCTCGAAGACCTCGAGGATCTGCCAGCTCTCGTCACCCATGGCGAGCGGGACCACACCGGCGGCCCGGAGCTTGTCTCCGTCGGCGATCAGCTCATCCCAAGACTTCGGTTCCTTGACGCCGGCCTTGTCGAAAACGGCCTTGTTCGCCCAAAGCCAGTTCTGCCTGTGCATGTTGATCGGCACGGAAATGAAGTCGTCTCCGTTTTTGACGAATGCAAGCAGCTGCGGGGCGAGCGCCTTGTCCCAACCGTTCTTGGTGTAGAGATCGTTGAGAGAGCGCAGGACGCCCTGCTTGCCCCAGTCGAGCCCTTCATAGCCAAGGAACTGCATCGTTGCCGGGGGGTTCCCGGCGGCAAGACGCGTGCGCAATGCCTGCAGCGCGTTGGCGCCGCTGAGACCGCCGACCGCGCTATCTTCCCAGGTGTAACCCTTCGAGGCGAGCTTATCGGTGATGACCTTGAGCGCTTTGACCTCGCTTTCGGACACCCAGTGATGAATGCCTTCGACCTTGCCCTTGCTTTCTGCCATTGCCGCAACCGGCATGAAGGCGATCGAGGCGGCTAGGATGGTGGTGAGCTTCATTGTAGTTCCCCTTGTTGCTTGCGTTGGTGGCTCGATGATCCGGCTCGATCCTGTGGGGCGCGTGCCGGGCGTGTTGCGCATCAGAGCGGTTCGGCTGCCGATGCGTATGGAACGTTGCGCCGGCCATAGCGGCGGACGCGGATGTTGGACTGCTCGGCGTGGCCGGCGAAACCTTCCATGATGCAGAGGCGCGAGCTGTACTGGCCGACCAAGGCGGACGCCTCATCGGTCTCGATCCGCTGGTAGGTGCAGGTTTTAAGGAACTTGCCGACCCACAGACCGCCTGTGTATCGGGCTGCCTTGTTCGTAGGCAGCGTGTGGTTGGTTCCGATCACCTTGTCGCCGAAAGAGACGTTGGTGCGAGCGCCCAGAAACAGAGCGCCATAGTTCTTCATCCTCTCAAGGAAATAGTCCGGATCACGTGTCATCACCTGCACGTGCTCGGAGGCAATGCGATCCGCTTCCGCCACCATCTCATCCAGCGTGTCGCACAGGATGATCTCCCCGTAGTCTTCCCAGGCTTTGCCGGCGACAGCCGCAGTCGGCAGGATTTTGAGCAAACGCTCGATCTCATCGAGGGTATCGCGGGCAAGTTTCTCAGAATTGGTGATCAGAACGGCGGGAGAGTTGACGCCGTGCTCCGCCTGGCCAAGCAGGTCGGTCGCCACGATCTCACCGTCGACACTGTCGTCAGCAATCACCAAGGTCTCGGTCGGACCGGCGAACAGATCGATGCCAACTTCGCCGAACAGCAGCCGTTTCGCTTCGGCGACGTAGGCATTGCCGGGGCCGGCCAGGATATCCACGGGAGCGATCGTCTCAGTGCCATAGGCCATGGCCGCGATCGCCTGGACACCGCCAAGGCAATAGATTTCGTCCGCGCCCGCAAGGGCCTGGGCGGCGACGATCTTGTCGGCGATCTTGCCTCGAAACGGCGGAGCGCAAGTGATGACGCGTTCGCAGCCTGCCACGCGAGCGGTCAAGACCGTCATGTGAGCAGAGGCAAGCAGCGGATATTTGCCGCCCGGTACATAACATCCAACATTCTGGATCGGTATGTTCTTATGCCCCAAAATTACGCCTGGTAGCGTCTCGATCTCCAGATCGCGAAGTGTGGCCCGCTGGGCTTCGGCGAATTTGCGTATCTGGTCCTGGGCGAAATCGAGATCCTCGCGCTCGCGTTTGCTCAACGCGTTGATGCATCCGTCAATCTCAGCCTTGGTCAGGCGATAGCTGTCGCGGTCGAACTTGTCGAAGCGGATGGACAATTCGCGCACTGCCGCGTCGCCCCCTTTCTCGACTTGCGCCAGCAATGCCTGGACTGTCGCGGTGACTGCGGGCTGGCCATCGTCTGCGACACTGCCTTTGGCGGGCTTGACCGTGCGTATCATGGCAATAACTCTTGGTTTGCGGGCGCTTGCGCGCCGCATCATCAATGTGGTGGATGGCGAAATGCGAGGGCGGCGCATGACCAACCCTCGCGTCAATTTTGCTAGAGGTGCTGTTCGCGTGCACGCATCTGGGCGTAAGCAGCCTGCTCTTTTTCGTAGTAGGCTGGCGAGGGGAAATCCCACCAGCCGGTGGCGAACGGCCCCGCAGCGTCACGCGACACGATGACTTCGACGAGAGCGGGCCCGCCGCATTCCAAGGCTGCCTTCAGGCTGCTTTCGAGATCTTCATCCTTCTCGACTTTCCAGGCCTCGAGCCCGAACGCGCGCGCTGAAGCCGTGATATCGGCCGAATAAGGCTGACCATTGCCCGAGTGATGGTTGAATTCGGAAGCAATGTGACGGCCCATGAACTTGCGCTGACCGCCTCGGATCGACATATATCCCGAATTGTTCAGCACGAGGAAGACCACATTGATGCCGTTCATCGCGGCAGTACCCATTTCGGGCAGCGACATCATGAAGTCACCGTCGCCAACGATCGCCACGACTTGGCGGTCCGGGCATGCGAGCTTTGCCCCCAACGCCGCCGGCACCGCCCAGCCCATTGGCGAATAGGAGCCCGAGGTCAGGTGGGTGCGAGGCTCGTAGACAGGGAAGCTTTGCTTCACCGAGCCCTGGGTATTGCCCGAACCGACAACCACAATACCGTTGCGAGCGAGTACCTT
Organism: Mesorhizobium sp. M1A.F.Ca.ET.072.01.1.1; assembly: GCF_004023325.1. Taxonomy (NCBI): domain Bacteria; kingdom Pseudomonadati; phylum Pseudomonadota; class Alphaproteobacteria; order Hyphomicrobiales; family Phyllobacteriaceae; genus Mesorhizobium; species Mesorhizobium sp. M1A.F.Ca.ET.072.01.1.1. The sequence continues at coordinate 45,592 of NZ_RZSF01000012.1, forward strand.
GCGCAAAGCGACCAGCGGGCGCTGGGAGGTGAAAGGCGTTTCGCGGCTGTTTTCGCGCGGCGACACCTGAGCGATCCAGTCCGCCTTGGCCTTCTGAACGTCGGCCAGGAACTGCTCGCGTTTGCCCAGAGCCTTTTTAGCATCGCCCTCCGAGATGAGGGCCAGGATCGCCTCCAAGGCCACCTTTGCGTCTGATACGATCCCCACCTCGGTCGGATAGGTCTTGCCGATCTCGCGCGGGTCGAGGTCAATATGGATCAGCTTACCTGGAGGGATCGAGAACGAGACGCCCTTGGCGAAGGAAGATGCCGACCAGTCGGTGAAGCGGCAGCCGACCGAAACGACCACATCTGCGGAAGCAGTGATCTTGTTGCCGCAGGTCGTGCCGGTCTGGCCGACTGCTCCAATGAAGAGCTCGTGATCTTCCGAGATGGCGCCCTTGCCGTTCCAGGTGATCGAAACGGCGGCGCCGACGCGCTCGGCCAGACGCGTCAGTTCGCTCGACGCGTTGGCCGTGATCGCACCGCCACCGGCGACGATGACCGGGCGTTCGGCACTCAACAGGACCTTGACCGCGGCCTCGATCGCGCTCGGATCGGGATAGGCCACGCCAATGGGAAGGCGCTTTTCCAGCGGATGAATGGTGACATCGGCCGCTTCGACCTGAACGTCCATCGGCACCTCGACATGCACGGGACCCGGGCGGCCGGTGAGCATGGCGTTGAAGGCGCGATGCATAATGCTCGGCAGGACCTGCACGGACTGGGCTTGCCATGCCCGTTTTGTCACCTGCTCGGTGATGCGCGGGAAAGCATTGTCCTGTTGGCGCTCGATCTCCTGCATGGTGCCATGGCCGTGCATGTAGGTCTGTGGCGAGCCGGAGACGTAGAACAGCGAGGTGGAATCGCAATAGGCTGTGGCGAGGCCAATAATTGTGTTGGTCGCACCTGGCCCGACCGATGTCGAACATGCCATTGGCCGGCCGCTTGCACGGAAATAACCGTCCGCCATGTGAACGGCGCTTTGTTCGTGCATGACCTGGATGAAGGGCAATTGCGAGCCTTCCTCCAGGAAGGCATCGAATAGAGACCAGATGCCATGGCCGGGAACACCAGCCACGTATTCGACGCCATATTCCTTGAGCGCTTTCGCGACGATCTGCCCGCCGGTCAGTTTCATTGTTCGACCCTCTTGTCTTTGTTGGCGAGGCGATTGTGAATATGCTCCTCGTCCATGCGCCTAGTAAGCAGTCATCTGTGGCTGCGCGACAAGTTCGCAGGGTAGCTTTAATAGACGCGATGTGACGCGCTGAGAAAGAAGCATTGCGACATATGGGATCGGTCAGTTCTCGTGGGCTGCGAACTCGGCCGCATAGCGGGCTCGTTTTTAATCGGAAGCCATTTTGCCCCCTTAGCAGCGAATTTGGCGCAATGTGACGCGACCGGAACCTTAGGTCGCGCACGAATTCGGGCTGCCGCGCAGTTCCCCCTCGGCATGCGATATGTCTTGATTGCGCGGGTAATCGGCTCGCGATGGTGAAAGCCATGAGCAACCAGAGTGGTTATCGGCCTGGCGCCGCAGAGCCAGCGAGGCTCTATGCCACCGTCATGATCCGGCAGGGACCTGGCATTGGACATAATCCGGTAGTCAATCGACGGGCACAGCAATGACGACGAAGCGCAACCAGCTAATTCTGCATGCTCTCGTGGCGCGACACGGCACGCTGGCCCTAGATGTGGATATTGCGCGCGAGCTCGGCTTCGACGGACTGGAAGCCTCTGGGGCCAAGATCCGCGCTTTTCTGGATGCCGGGTTCACTTTCCAGGAGCTGCGCCGCTTGATCGATGACATGTTCATTCCAGGCATCGGATTTCTTCTCGATGTGGAGCGCCACGGCAATGCCCGCAAAGCATTGCTGAAGGACGCGGAAGAGTTGATAGAACTCGCCGTCTCGGTTGGAGCGAAGGGCATTCAGGTCATCACCGGTCCAATCAGTCTCGCGGCTCTCGATCCCGAGGCCAGCAAGAGGCACCCGGATCTTTACCGAGGCGTCGTCGGGCTGCCGATCGAGGAGCAGATCGACATCACGGCGTCCGGGCTGGCAGCCGTCGCCGACCTCGCTGCTCAATGCAACCTGGTCACCTACCATGAGGCGCTGTCCTGGACCCCACTCAATACGATTGACAGGCAGCTTCTGACCATAAGGAAAGCGGCACGCGACAACATACGCGTCGTCGTCGATTTCTGGCACTGTTACACCTCCGGCGACGGCCCGGAACGCATTTCGCAATTGGACAAAGACCTCATCTACGGAGTTCACATTTGTGACTCTCTTGCGTTCAGCGGTGGCATCCCTAACGAGCCTGTTCTTCGCGACGTCGAAACCGGCAAGGGCGTATTGAACCTGAGAGAGTGGGTGGCTGCAGTGAAATCCACCGGCTACGACAGCTGGTGGAGTTGCGAGTTGTTCTGCAAAAAGCAGCACCAGATGGACAGCTACGATGTGGCGCGCGAGTTGAAAATCCTGATGCAGGATCTTGTCGGCTCCTAGTCTTGAGCGATCCGTCATCCGGCAACATCGGATCGACGGCTTGCGAAAGATTTTGTCGCAGTCCTCAGGCTATTCGGTGGATAACTGTGCCTTGGCGTCGAAACGGTTCGAGGGTCTCGGCATCAAGCTGGCGCCCAGCGAGCATATGGTCGATCGCGTCAGGTCCCGAAACCTGAAAGGGGGCGGTTTTCGCGATGCTCTCGGCCGTAGCGACAACTACTCTCGCGGCGCTTCGGCGGCACATAACGCGCTTGATTTCGGCGTCGGGAAGGTCAAAGGCGGTCAATCCGACGGAAGCATGGACCGCGCAATCGGCGACAAAGAACATGTCGGCGTTGAACTGCTCCAATTGCGAAAGGGCGGTAGTTCCAACAGAGCATCCCTTGTCCTGGTCGTACAAGCCGCCCAAAAGAACGACGCTCGCTTGACGATGCCCTTCCAGCGCAGTCGCGACAAGTAGGGAATTCGTCACAATCGTTAAAGACATGTCGCGGGGTAAGGCGCCGGCGAAGGCAACACTGAGGACTCCATGGTGCATCATGATCGTTGCGCCGGATTGTACGAGTTTCGCTCCGGCAGCAGCCAGCGGTGCGAGATCCATGGTCGAGGACCTCGACCGCTCGGGCCCGGTCTTGGCCTCCGATGCCCTTGCCAGCGCTCCGCCATAGACCCTGCGGCAAAGTCCGGCTCTGGCAAGATCGCGTAGATCGCGGCGCACAGTGTCTTCAGAGACACGAAATTCAAGAGCCAGCGCGTTGGCCAGGACCTTGCCATGCTCCGACAGTCTGTCGCGAATGATCGCTTGGCGTTCTTCAGCAAGCATTTCCAAACATCCTTAGGACCCGGGCAACTTTCAATTCGGTTCCAGCCCAGCGGATATAAATCCCAAGCGCCTCATGCCGCAATGTCGTCGTGAACAGACATCACGCTTGGCCTACGACAGGGGCGCGCGCTGCGGGCGACGACGGGAGTCGATCCTGCCGGCGAGCTTTGGAATGCACTTCAGGATCGGTAGAACCGGCTCGCGACCAATCCGCAGCTCATCGTGCCTGACGCCCCCGCTGCATGCAGGAGATGCTGCGCTTTTGGCGTGGCGCCGGCGCGTCTTGTGGAGCGACTATGATGTCGGTGCGGCTATCGCGATAGAGCGCTCGGCCCTCATTCCGATCGAACGGCATCAACGGTCGCATCACTGTGCGTCACTGATTGGAGCCGTGCGAAATTGTCGCTCGATTGAGCGAGTGGGAGGATGCCTTCAATCGTGACGCGGGCGCTGCCGGATTGAGCGACGCGCGACGCCTGTCTTTCCAGACCCGATGAGAGCCGGGCCAAATGCGCAAGAGTACCCCATGAACCTCCTGACAGATGACATCCCCCGCAAACGTCGCCTTCGCGCGGGTATGGTTGGAGGAGGACGAGGTTCCTTTTTTGCAAGCCGGCATCGAACTGCCATGCGGCTAACCAATCGTTTCGAACTGGTGGCAGGCGCGTTCTCGTCTAACCGTCACGCCTGCATTGAAGCCGGCAAGGCCCTAGGAGTGGCTTGGGACCGCACCTACTTCAGCTTCAGTGACATGGCAGCGGCGGAAGCGGCGCGCGATGATGCCATTGAAGTCGCGATTATCGTTACGCCCAAC
>NZ_RZSF01000130.1:0-16878 GCF_004023325.1 Mesorhizobium sp. M1A.F.Ca.ET.072.01.1.1
GCAGAACCTTTTTCAGGGTTTGCCCCATCGCGGGAGCGTAGCCCCGGCGCGGTCGTGTTGGCGACCGCCGAGCCGGGGCATTTGAATTCCTGACATCGTCATCGAGCCAGCCAGCCTTTCGCGGCTGTCGGCTCTTCGTCGCCGCCTTTGAGCGGGCTGCAGCGCGCGTCGGTTCGTCGACGCGCCAATCCAGGAGGTTTGCCATGAATGCCACAACCCAATCGCGTTCCCGAAACACGATCCTCGTCAGCGACGCGGATCACGATCGGCTCAGCGGCCTTGCCAGAGCCTTTCTCGAGCGGACGCCCGATATGGCCGAGGACCTGCTCGCCGAGATGGACCGCGCGCGGATTGCCGCCGAAGCGGCGATGCCAGCCGATGTCGTGCGGATGGGCACGACGGTGACGCTTCACGATGGGGAAGGAAGCGTTCAGCGCGTCACGCTGGTCTATCCCGCCGAGGCCGACATCGCCGAAAAACGCATCTCGGTGCTGACGCCGCTCGGAACCGCGCTGATCGGCGCGCGTGCCGGCCGCACAGTCTCCTGGCGAAGCCGCGACGGCCGGGTGCTTTCGGCGACCATCCACGCGGTCGAGCAATCCGCGTCGCGGAGGGCGCCATGACCAGGACCATCTATCGTCTCACTCCGAAGGATCTCGCGGTTCTCGAAGCGATGCTTATGCGCCGGCGCGCCTTTGCCGACGTGATCGTGCCGATGCTCGAACGCAAGCTCGCCGAGAGCAACGTCGTCCCGGCCGGCATGGTCGAGCCCGACATCGCCACGCTGAACAGCCGGGTAGTCTTCCGGATCAACGACGGAGCCCCGGAGGCGAGGACTTTGATGCTGGGCGACGCCTCCGCTCCTGTCGGATTCGGCCTGCCGCTCGGCACCTGGCGCGGCCTCTGCCTGCTCGGCATGAGGGCGGGCCAGTCGGTAGTGGCCGAGCGCCCCGACGGCAGCCGCGAGCGCATCCTTCTCGAGGATGTGGCCTACCAGCCGGAGGCCGAGCATCAGGCGGCTCGGACGGCCGGACAGCGACCCCGTGGCCCCAGGCTGGTGTACAGCGCCGCAGGCGATCGTTGGCCCCTTGGCGGGGGCGGCAAAATCCGGCAGACAGAAGGCGACGATCCCGGCCCTTCGGCGGCATGATCGGTTTGAGGGAGCATAGAATGAAAGTCCTGGTGCTGGGCGGCGGCGTGATCGGGATCACCACCGCCTACTTCCTTGCCGAGGCTGGCCATGAAGTCACGGTGATCGACCGGCAGCAGGGACCGGCGCTGGAGACGAGCTTCGCCAATGCCGGCGAAGTGTCGCCGGGCTATGCCTCGCCATGGGCCGGGCCCGGCATCCCCGTGAAAGCCGTCAAATGGCTGTTGATGAAATACGGACCGCTGGTGGTGCGGCCGGCCTTCGATCCGCATATGTGGACATGGCTCTTGAAGATGCTGCGCAACTGCACGGCCGAGCGCTATGCGCTGAACAAGTCGCGCATGGTGCCCTTGGCCGAGTACAGCCGCGACACGCTGAAGGCGCTTCGCGCTACGATCGGCATCAGCTATGACGAGCGAGCCAAGGGCACGCTGCAGCTCTTCCGCAAGCAGAAGCAGCTCGACGGCACCGGCGGCGATGTCGAGGTGCTGAAAAAATACGGCGTTCCCTACGAGCTCCTCGACCGGGACGGCTGCATCGCGGCCGAGCCGGCGCTGGCCGGTGTACGGGAAAAATTCGTCGGTGGGCTGAGGTTGCCCGGCGACGAGACCGGCGACTGCAAGATGTTCACCGACAAGCTGGCCGAGCTTTGCGTGGCGCGCGGCGTCGCCTTCGAATATGGCACGAGCATCCGGCGCGTCGTCAGGAACCGGAACCGCGTCGTCCAGGTCGGCACCGACAAGGGCTGGCGAACGGCGGACGCCTATGTGATGGCGCTTGGCAGCTATTCGGCTCCCTTCATGCGCAAGATGAAACGGCCGATCCCCGTCTATCCGGTCAAGGGCTATTCCATCACGGTGCCGATCACGGACGCGGCGGCGGCGCCGGTATCGACCATCATGGACGAGACTTACAAGGTAGCGATAACCAGGCTCGGCGACCGCATCCGCGTCGGCGGCACCGCGGAGATTTCGGGCTTCGACCTTCGCCTGCATGAATCGCGCCGCCGCACGCTCGAGCACTCCGTCGGCGACCTGTTTCCGGGCGGCGGCGATCTCAAGGCGGCGAGTTTCTGGTGCGGCTTGCGGCCGATGACGCCGGACGGGCCGCCGCTGGTCGGGCGCAGCGAATTGTCCAATCTCTATCTCAACACCGGCCACGGCACGCTGGGCTGGACCATGGCCTGCGGCTCGGCGAAAGTGCTTGCCGATATCATTTCCAACCGGGTGCCGGAGATCAACGCGCTCGACCTCAGCCCGGACCGCTACATCAAGGCTTGATTTAAAAGGCCTGTTTCACCCACCCATTGCTGAACAGCAGCCGGTAAGCCCAGCCGATCGTGACATTGGTGGCGACCGGCTGCGAATGGGCGAGATAGTCGTCATAGACCGACTTCATGCGGCGGTAGAAGGCCGGATCGAGCACCATCATGCCGTTTTCCGAGTCGTGGACGAAGCTGCGATTGTTGAGGTTGACCGAGGAGATCGTCACCAGGCGCTGATCGATCATCATGATCTTGGAATGCAGCACCACGTCGGGCGCCTTGAATTCGCGGATGTTGATGCGGTCGCCATATTTCTCCACGAACAGCTTGTTGAGCGCGGTGAGGAAGCGGCCGCCTATGTCGCCCTTGAGATCGATGCGCCCAACGACGTCGATCCTGACGCCGCGGGCCAGCGCCCGATCGAACGCTCTCGCGAGACTGGGCGTCAGGTTCAGATAGGGATTGACGATCTCGATGCGATGCTCGGCGGTGTCGATCAGTTCGACGAAGTAGTTTTCCAGTGCATGCCCGTCCACGTAAGGCACGGAAATGAAGTGCCGCACCAGGCCTTGCGGATGGCCACCGGAACGGACCGGAATGGAAAACGGCCGTGACAGATTGGTGTCGGCATCGCGCAGCCAGACGGTCGAGAAATGCGCGGCCAGCGTTTCGACCGTCGCCGGGTCGGCGATCTCGATGTCGAAGTCGCTCCAGTTGGAATAGTAGTTGAGCGAGAAGCCGTCGGTCTTGCCGTATTGCTGCAGCTGAGGGTAGCGCGACAGGTCGATCGGCTTATGAAACAGGAACCCGTCATGGATGTTGCGGCCGCCGATGATGACGCGCGAGCGGCCGGGTTCCTCGGCCAGGGTCGCCAGCATCTTGATGTGATGGGTCTTGTGCAGCTGTGAGAGCTGCTCGTCGATCGGCGCGCCGTGATCGGCCTGCCAGCGATATTCCTGCAATTGGACATTGGGAAACTCCGCCGCCAGCCGATGCAGCAGGGCGTCGTCCTTGTCGCGCTCCAGCACGTCGGTGACCAGGATGCGTACCTTGGTGCCGAGCGCCGCGTGATGGCGGATCAGCCGCTCCATGATGCGGCCGGAGAAGTCCGCCTTGAACTCCAGCGACGACAGGTAGATCAGCTTGAGTCTCGGCGCGTTGGAGAAATCGAGCGGCAGTTCGGGATCGGCCTTGTCGAAGGCGCTGTCGGGCAGTTTCTTGCCGAGCAGCGCCTCGACCTTGGCGTTGAAGCCGTCGCGCGATTTGCGCAGCAGGGTCGGCGACCCGAGCGGCAGCGCGCAGGTCTGCGACAGCCAGCGACCGACATAAAAGGCGCGGTCGAGCGCTTCGAGCCCGGCCGGATCTGGCACCGGACAACGATCATAGCGGCTGTCGAGTGCCGTGATCCATGGGTCGGCGGCCTCCTCGCGCAGGATGGTCAGCTTCGCGCCGGACGGCGCGAGGCTGGAGCTGACGGTGAGGTCGCAACGGGTGAGCGCTTCGCTTGGAAACAGGCTGGCAGATGTCTCGGTCGCCGGCAGGCTGAGATGGAACGCGGCACCTTTGGCAATTGTCCGCGACCGGCCCGAGATGCGCATCGCCAGCGATCCGTCGCAGCTGCCGCCGATCACGACCGTTTGCCGGCCGACCTGGCGGAGCACGATCTCGACCGAGCGCGCCTGCAGGCCGGAGAAGCTGAAGGTCTTGGGTGCGGACGGCCTGGCGGCAGCGTCGAGATAGAGCGTCTGGCGCGACATGCGCCAGCGACCGGTGAAATGGCCTTCGCCCGGTTTGCCTGGTGCCAGCGGCTGCTCCGTGCTGTCGAGCGGCTTCGCCAACCGTTGCAGCGCCGGATAAGTTGCCTGGAAACGATCATTGTGGACGTCGCGCCAGTCACGGCCGAAGCGGCCGGTGCCGTTGGTGCGGTCGAGCGCATCGATTCGGCTTTGGGCCAGCAACGCCTCGAATCGCTTTTCATAGGCGGCATTGCCATTGTCCGCGAAGTAACCGGCGCTGGCGATCTCGGCGCCGCTTCGATCCGCCGAGATGGGCTGGCGCGCGCAGGCTTCGTCTCCCGGAAAGAAGGCGCAGGCGGAACGGCCCGGCATGCCGGCGCATCCGGCGAGCGCGGTCAGCGCCAGGCCAAGCAGCAGCCTTGTCACGACGGCTCCCGGTCTCACCCGGTCGCCTCGTTCATGACCTTGAGCTGGGCGGGATCGCGCGGCGGCATGAAGCCCTGCGGAAAGACCTTGCAGACGGGAAGCGCGAAGGTGGCTATCAAGAGCTCGGCCTGGCCGCGCATCTTCCTTGGCGCCGTCTTGTCGTTGCGGATCGTCCTTGCCGAAGCGATCAGCGCGCCGTCGCAATCGCAATGATTGTGGCGGGCGATATAGCAGGCATCGTGGATCCGGCAGGCGGCATCGAGCCGGTCGACCGGGGTGGCCGAGAGATCGCCGGTGCGGGTTCCGGGACCGCAATAATTGCCGAAGACGAAAGGCGAGGGGCGGGCCATCGCATAGCGGATCGGCTTCGGCAGTTCAGCTTCGGGAACCCTGGCCCACGGATTGGCGCAGCCGGAGAGGTAAAGCAGCGGCAGGATGGCAAGAATGGCTCGCATGTCTGCGCCGGCTTTCCAAGATTCCCCCTCGCCTGCCATGGCATGGCGAAGCACTGGTGCCACACTGGCCGATTTTGTGGCAAGCGCAAGGCGGGTCGGCTCCGCCTTCGGTTCGGCCAGTTTCAGCAACGACAGGCTGGCGCGATTCCCGGACGGCTATCCCGTGCGGATGGCCGGCATGGATTTTCCACCTCGGCCAACGGCGATGTCAGCTTCTACGGCCACGCCAGGATCGCGATTTCGATACGCGAGGGCCACTGTGGCTTCGTCACCTGCGGGCTGATGGGCAACAGCGCCGACAAGGTTGTGAATTCTTTCGTCCTCGATGCGCCTTGAAGGCGGTTCCAAAGCGGGTCGGCCTTTTGGCGGTATCAGACGAACAACCCTTTTTCCCGTTCCACCGCCCTGGTGATGAAATTGGCGACGAGCTGGACCCGGCGCAGCGGCCTCACCGATTCGTGATAGACCAACCAGTAGGCGCGGCGGATGGGAGCGACGATGTCGACCGGCACCAGCTCCGGCATCGAGCGGGCGACGAAGGTGTGGAGGATGCCGATGCCTGCGCCCGAGCGCACCGCCTCCGCCTGGCCAAGCGCTGACGAAATGGCGAAGCTGGTGCGCCAGTCCGGGCTGAACTCGGCGGCATAGTCGAGCGAAGGGCTGACGATGAGGTCGGGCACATAGCCGATCAGCGTGTGCCGATCGAGCTCGGCTGCTGTCTTCGGCAGGCCGTTGGCTTCCGCATAGGTGCGGGAGGCGAACAGGCCGAGCGTATAGTCGACCAGCTTTCCCGCCACCAATCGGCCCTCGGTCGGCCGCTCGACGGTAATCGCGATGTCGGCCTCGCGCCGCGACAGGGAGAAGGAGCGCGGCACCGGCACCAGCTGGATGGTGAGCTCGCGGTGGAGCGCCGTCAGCTCGCCCAAACGCTTGGCGAGGAAGGCGACACCGAAACCGTCGGGAGCGCCGATGCGCACCGTGCCGGAGACGTCGTCGCCCTCGCCGGCGATGGTCGAGCGCGCGGCGATCATGTCGCTCTCCATGCGCTCGGCGATGTCGAGGAAGCGCTCGCCGGCCGGCGTCAGCTCACTGCCGGTGGTCAGGCGACGGAAGAGTTTCGTCCGCAGCGCTTCCTCGAGCGCCGCGAGCCGTCGCGAGACGGTGGCGTGGTTAAGCTCCAGCCGTTTTGCCGCGCCGAGGATCTGGCCGGCGCGCGCCACGGCGAGGAAGATGCGGACATCATCCCAGTTCATGGGGATGACCTTGGTGACAGCGATCAAAGCCGCGTTCCTTCGCGCCCCCCTCTGTCCTGCCGGACATCTCCCCCACAAGGGGGGAGATCAGCGGTTCCGTCGCCGGCTCTTTTGTTGCGACGTTGGCTATTGGCGAAAGCAAAAATGAGAGCTTAACCTCCTCCCTTGCGGGGGCGATGGCCGGTCGGCCAGAGGGGGGTGTGAAGGAACGCAAGCTGCGGCCTTTTCAGCAATCTGCTATTTGCGGCATTTAATGCACAGCTTCCGGACGCTGTCTATTTCGCGCACAACGGTTGCGTTCTAGCTCGCGTTGCCATTGCCGCCGCAAAGGCGGACAATGCCTCATCACCAAAACAGGGAGAGAACCCATGATCGAGTACGGTCATTTCATCGGCGGCAAGCGTGTCGCCGGCACCAGCGGCCGCAAGCAGGACGTCATGCAGCCGATGGACGGCTCGGTGCGCGCAACGGTGGCGCTGGCCTCGGCGCAGGAACTGCGCGCCGCGGTCGATAACGCCAAGGCCGCGCAGATCAAGTGGGGCGCCACCAACCCGCAGCGCCGCGTGCGCGTGCTGATGAAGTTTCTCGAACTGGTCCAGCGCGACTATGACGAACTGGCCGACATCTTGGCGCGCGAGCATGGCAAGACCATTGCCGACGCGCGCGGCGACATCCAGCGTGGCCTCGAAGTGGTCGAGGTCTGCATCGGCGCGCCGCATATGATGAAGGGCGAGTTCACCGACGGCGCCGGTCCGGGCATCGACACCTATTCGATGCGCCAGCCGCTCGGCGTCGTCGCCGGCATCACGCCGTTCAACTTCCCGGCGATGATCCCGCTGTGGAAGATCGCGCCGGCGATCGCCTGCGGCAACGCCTTCATCCTGAAGCCTTCGGAGCGCGACCCGGGCGTGCCGATCCGCATCGCCGAGCTGTTCATCGAGGCCGGCCTGCCTGAAGGCGTGCTGAACGTGGTCAACGGCGACAAGGAAGTGGTCGACGCCATCCTCGACGATCCGGACATCAAAGCCGTCGGCTTCGTCGGGTCAACGCCGATTGCGCAGTACATCTATGCGCGCGGCTGCGCGGCGGGAAAACGCGTGCAATGCTTCGGCGGCGCCAAGAACCACATGATCATCATGCCCGACGCCGACATGGACCAGACGGTGGACGCGCTGGTCGGTGCCGGCTACGGCTCGGCCGGCGAGCGCTGCATGGCGATCTCGGTGGCTGTGCCGGTCGGCAACGACACCGCGAACCGGCTGATGGAAAAGCTGGTGCCGCGCGTCGAAAGCCTGAAGGTCGGTCCGTCGACCGACTCCTCGGCCGATTTCGGCCCGCTGGTGACACGCCAAGCCCTGGAACGCGTCAAGGGCTATGTCGACATCGGCGTCAAGGAAGGCGCCAAGCTGGTCGTCGATGGCCGCGGCTTCAAGATGCAGGGCTACGAGAACGGCTACTACATGGGCGGCTGCCTGTTCGACAACGTGACGCCGGAGATGCGCATCTACAAGGAAGAGATCTTCGGGCCGGTGCTGTCGGTGGTGCGCGCGCCGACCTATGAGAACGCCATCAATCTCGCCAACGACCACGAGATGGGCAACGGCGTTGCCATCTTCACCCGCGACGGCGACGCCGCGCGTGACTTTGCTTCCAGGGTCCAGGTCGGCATGGTCGGCGTCAACGTGCCGATCCCGGTGCCGATCGCCTACTACACCTTCGGCGGCTGGAAGGCGTCGTCCTTCGGCGATCTCAACCAGCACGGCCCGGACGCGTTCCGCTTCTACACCAAGACCAAGACGGTCACCTCGCGCTGGCCGTCCGGCATCAAGGACGGCGCCGAGTTCGTCATCCCGACGATGAACTGACCGGACGGTTTTTTGGTTGCGCGTCCTCGCCGCGTTGCGGCTGCGGGCGCGCGGCAGGCATCAAGGACGGCGCCGAATTCGTCATCCCGACTATGAACTGACCGGACGGTTTTTCGGTCGCGCGTCCTTGCCGCGTCGGCTGCGGGCGCGCGGCAGGCATCAAGGACGGCGCCGAGTTCGTCATCCCGACGATGAACTGACCGGACGGTTTTTCGAGAGCCTCGTGAGAAAGCGCGGTTTGCACCCGCGCTTTCTGTTTGGGGCCTTGCAGAGGAGGCCGGTTGTCCTTCACCTCATCGATATTTGGCGTAGCTTGTCGTCTCGCCCGGTCGTCGCTTGCAACTTCAGATGCATGATTTGCGACGAGACACGTCGAGGCTGCATCCGCACCTCCTAATGATTCCATCGCCGTGTGATGGAACCAACAGGCCGCCATTCGCCTTAGGCTGTATTCCTGCCATGCGTGCAGGCCAATCAAACAGCGCCGGTGGCAGCCGGGGTTCTCGTCTGGCGCGAGGAGGTGTCGGATGACACGATTTCTTATGGCGACGATGTGCCTTGCGGCGGCAGCGCTGTCGGTCGGCCAGGCCAATGCGGCAGCACAATGCGCACCACGCGCCGACATCATCAAAGCGCTCGGCGACAAGTTCCACGAAAGCGAGGCAGGGCGCGGGCTGATCAATCCGAACGTCGTGCTCGAGATCTTTGTCTCCGACCAAGGCAGTTGGACCGTTCTTGCCTCCGATACCAAGGGGCAGAGCTGCATCCTGTCCGTTGGCGAAGGCTGGGACAGCCCGACGATCACGGCAGCCGTGCCGGGAGCCTAACACTCACTGGCGCCACGGCTCGTTCAGTGAAAGCCGCGCCGGCGCCCGCATCAACGCCCGCTTGTCTACCGGGCGCAGCTTCACCATATCGAATGCAGGGAGTGATAAATCTCCCTGCGACAGACCGGAAACCAGAAGGAGTGACGTGATGGCGACGTCGAGTCCGGCCTGGAGCGTTCCGGCACACTGAGGCGGCCGAATGTGCCTCTTTTGCCGGAATGCCACGGCGAAGGAGGTGCCCATGGCACGCAGATTTTCGTTCCGAGTGGTGAAGGCGGCAGTCGCCGGCGCCGTCATGGCTTTGCCGGCAGTCCCGGTGCAGGCGCAAGTCCTCTGCGGGGGCCATGACGATCTGGTCGCGGGGCTGGCAGAGACGTTCGAAGAGAAGCGGCTGGGCTATGGCCTGGGTGGAGACATCGCCATCTTCGAGGTGTTTGTGTCGGCGAGCGGAACCTGGACCATCCTGATGACCGACGTTAAGGGCCAGAGTTGCATCCTGGCGGCCGGCGAGGGATGGGAGGACACGCTGGCCACCGCGGTCCGGCACCCGGGCGGGTGAACTGCGTAACCGGACAGTTCAGCTAAGCCGGAACCGCTCCGGTCAGCGCGTCGCGGCCGCCTCGGCGTGGTGGCGCAACAGCGCCATCAATTTCTTGGTGTCCTTGGCGGCGGCTTCCTCGTCGCCATCGAGGATAGAGCGGATCAGCGCGACGTGGTGCTCGGCCGATTCGGCGAGCCCGGTATCCGCCTTGTAGCGGAACCAGAAGCGCCGGCTGTGGGTCTGCAAGGGCGCCGCCACGCGCGCCGCGAATGGATTGTCGGCGGCGATCGCTAGCGCCTCGTCAAGTTGCTTGTCGGCCTGGATGAAGGAAAGCACGTTGCCTGAGATCACCGCCTTCTGCATGGCAAGGGCTGCCTCGTGAAACAGGTCGGCCGCCTCGCGGGTGACGAAGCGGGCTGCCGAGCGGGCAAGCACGACCTCGATGCCGCGCCTGGCATCGATAACGCGCAGCCAGTCGGCGGGGTGGAGCGGAGCGACCGCGATGCCGGCGCGTGGTCTGACGTCGAGTAAGCCTTCCCAGGCCAGCCTCTGGATCGACTCGCGCACCGGGGTACGGCCGAAGCCGAGCCGCTGGATCAGCGCGCCTTCGGTGACGAAGCTTGAAGGCGCCAGTTCAAGAGTGACGATCATGTGCTCCAGCACACGATAGGCCCTGGTCGCAACCGGCTCGAAGGCTGCGCTCGTGTCGTTGGATATCAATGCGGATATCAATGGGCACCTCCTGATATATTTTTCATATATCATAGCGGATTCAGCATTGACAGCCCGCGTCTTAATAAATATACCTCTGATATATCAGACGGAGAGATAGCCATGTGGGCCGGAATTTTCCCTGCAGTCACGACCAAGTTCACCACCGACGACCGCCTCGATCATGCCGAGATGGAGCGTTGTTTTTCCTTGCAGATGGAGGCCGGCTGCGACGGCATCATCGTCTGCGGTTCGCTCGGCGAAGGGCCAATGCTGTCGCATGACGAGAAGATCGAAGTGCTGAAGACGGCGCAGAAGGTCGCCGGGACAAAGCCGGTGCTTCTGACCGTCAACGAACCCGGCACCCGCGAGGCGGCAAGCATCGCACGCCGCGCAGCCAAGGAAGGCGCCAACGGCTTGATGGTGGTGCCGAGCCCGATCTACCACACCAATGCCGAAGAGACGGTCGCCGCACTTCGCGCCGTCGCGGAGGCCGGCGACCTGCCTGTCATGATCTACTCCAACCGGCTCGCCTATCGCGTCGACGTCACTGTCGACCTGATGGAGGAGCTGGCGTCCGACAAGCGCTTCGTCGCGATCAAGGAATCGTCGGACGACATCCGCCGCTCGACCGAGATCATCAATCGCCTCGGCGACCGCTACGACCTCTTCACCGGCGTCGACAACCTCGCCTTCGAGGCGCTGTCGGTCGGCGCCATCGGCTGGGTGGCGGGCCTTGTCACGGCCTTCCCGCGCGAGACCGTCGCCATCTACCAGTTGATGAGAAAAGGTCGCCGCGAGGAAGCGCTGAAGATTTACCGCTGGTTCAGGCCATTGCTCGACCTCGATGTCTCGACCTACCTGGTCCAAAACATCAAGCTTGCCGAAGTGCTGGCGATCGGTACCAATGACCGCGTTCGCATGCCGCGCCAGCCGCTGTCGGGCGAGCGCCGGAAGGCGGTGGAAAAGATCGTCAGGGATGCGCTGGCCGCGCGGCCGGAACTGCCGGCGTTCTGATGGCTTTCTGCTCCCGTTCGCGCGGAGCAAATGGCGGCAGACAGACGAGGGACAGCGCCAGCGTGCAAGGAAATGCCAAGCCGACCGAAGAGGGGCGCCGCCCTTCATCCGCCCGTCGGGCGCCTTCTCCCCGTGACCGGGGAGAAGGGGAAGATATCGCCATCATCGGCGGCGGCATCATCGGCATTTGCGCCGCCACCTTGCTCGCGGAGGCGGGACGCAGCGTCACCATTTTCGATCGGACGGGCATTTGCGAGGAGACGAGCTCCGGCAACGCTGCCGCCTTCGCCTTCTCCGACGTGCTGCCGCTGGCGCATAAGGGGATGATCAGGCAGTTGCCGAAATGGCTTGCCGATCCGCTGGGGCCTCTTGCCATCCCGCCGGCCTATCTGCCTAAGCTTCTTCCCTGGCTGTTCCGCTTCTGGCGCGCGGGCGCCGCCAGGCACTTCGAGGCGAGCCTTGCGGCGCAGGCCGGCATGATGAAGCTCGCCGAAGCCGAATGGGTGGGTTTGCTCGACCGCTCTGGCACGCGGCCGATGCTGCATGAGGACGGCTCGCTCGAACTCTACGAAAGCGAGGCCGAGTTCCGCGCCTCGCTGTCCGGCTGGAGGGCGCGCGAACGTTTCGGCATAGGCTTCCGCCATGTCGAGGGTGAGGGGATGGCGGCGCTGCAGCCGGGTCTTTCGCCGCGCTTCGTCAAGGGCACCTTCGTGCCGGGGTGGAAGACAGTCGCCGATCCGAAACTGCTCGGCAAGGCGATCTGGGCCTATGCGGAGCGGCTCGGCGCGCGCTTCGAGCGCGCGCGCGTCGAGCGTATCGGGACCGGAACAAACGGCGTCACGCTTATGCTTGCGGACGGCACGGCCCGAAAGGCGAAGCAGCTCGTGATCGCCGCCGGCGCCTGGTCGCATCTGCTGGCCAAAGATCTCGGCGACCGCATCCCGCTGGAGACGGAGCGCGGCTACAACACCACGCTGCCGGTGTCGGCCTTCGACGTGAAGCGGCAGCTGATCTTTTCCGGGCACGGCTTCGTCATCACGCCGCTGGAAACCGGCTTGCGCGTCGGCGGCGCCGTCGAGCTCGGAGGCATCGAACGAGCGCCTAATTTCGCGCGCTCGAAGGCGATGCTGGAAAAAGCCAAGCGTTTCCTGCCCGGGCTCGATCCGTCGGGCGGCCGCGAGTGGATGGGCTTTCGGCCATCGCTGCCGGATTCGCTGCCGGTTATCGGCCGGGCGCGGGCGCCGAACATCGTCTACGCTTTCGGCCACGGCCATCTCGGCCTGACCCAGGCGGCAGCGACCGGCCGCTTGATCCGAGATCTCCTTCTCGGGCAGGCGCCGCCGCTCGATCTCACTCCTTTCCGCCCGCAACGGTTCTGACAATTCGCCAGAATTCTGATATTTCAGGGAGCCATCATGGCCAAGACATCCTTCTTCTGCATCGACGGCCACACCTGCGGCAATCCGGTGAGGCTGGTTGCCGGCGGCGGCCCACTGCTGGAAGGCGCGACGATGATGGAACGGCGGGCGCATTTCCTCGCCGAATATGACTGGATCCGGACCGGGCTGATGTTCGAGCCGCGCGGTCATGACGTGATGTCCGGCTCGATCCTCTATCCGCCGACGCGCGAGGACTGCGATATCGCGATCCTCTTCATCGAAACCTCGGGCTGCCTGCCGATGTGCGGCCACGGCACCATCGGCACCGTGACGATGGCGATCGAGCATGGGCTGGTGAGGCCGAAGACGCCGGGCGTGCTCAGGCTCGACACGCCGGCCGGCCTTGTCGTCGCCGAATACAAGCAGATCGGCGAATATGTCGAGGAGGTGCGGATCACCAACGTGCCGTCCTTCCTCTACGCCCAAGGGCTGTCGGTGGAGTGCCCGGTGCTTGGCGAGATCAGCGTCGACGTCGCTTATGGCGGCAATTTCTATGCCATCGTCGAGCCGCAGGAGAACTACCGCGACATGGCCGACCATTCGGCCGCCGACCTCATCGCCTGGAGCCCGCTTGTGCGCCAGCGCCTCAACGAGAAATACTCGTTCATTCATCCGGAAAATCCGGGCATCAACCGGCTGTCGCACATGCTGTGGACCGGCAAGCCGAGAGATGCCGAGGCCGATGCCCGCAATGCCGTATTCTATGGCGACAAGGCGATCGACCGCTCGCCTTGCGGCACCGGCACCTCGGCGCGCATGGCGCAGCTCCACGCCAAGGGCGGGCTCAAGGTTGGCGACAGTTTTGTCCATGAGTCGATCATCGGCTCGCTGTTCAAGGGCAGGGTCGAAAAGGAGGTCAGCGTGGCCGGCAAACCAGCCATCATCCCCTCGATCGGCGGCTGGGCGCGTATGACCGGACTGAACACCATCTTCATCGACGACCGCGATCCGTTCGCGCACGGGTTCATCGTCACCTGATCGCTCCCGGTCGGCGCGTCAGGCCGCCTCGTCGTTCGTCGAAACCTGACTACCGAACCAATCGGCAAAGGTGATTTCGGCCGCCGTTCGCCTCGCCGTCACATGACCGTCATACCGAGCAGAATTCCTTGCTTGGCGGAATGCGCGGGACGGCAAAATCGAGCGCTGCCGCTGACGCAAGGAATCTTCTCATCAATTTATTTTGACGACGATTTCTTCGAAACGACGCGCATGATACGGCTGAATCATCAAAGACATTGCGTTGTGCCAATGATAGGGTCCGCGATAGTCCAGGGGCCGGGTGCGAAAAAGCGGGCAATCGGGCAGCGTGCTTCCAAACCACGCGCGGCGATTGAAAAATCACGTTGCAATCCGGGCTTGAAACTTTACGACTAGGGGCAATACGAAAAGGAATGCGTCCTCGAAGGCGACATTCCAGGGGAGCCGCTTAAATATGCAGTATTTCGTCCAGCAGCTTATCAACGGGCTGACGCTGGGATCTATCTATGGGCTGATCGCGATCGGCTACACGATGGTCTACGGCATCATCGGCATGATCAATTTCGCCCATGGCGATATCTTCATGGTGGGCGCCTTCACGGCCCTCATCGTCTTCCTGATCCTCGGCGCGATGTTCTATTCGGTGCCGGTGGTGGTGGCGCTCCTGATCATGATGATCGTGGGCATGCTGCTCACCAGCCTCTACAACTGGACGATCGAGAAGGTGGCCTACAGGCCGCTGCGCGGATCGTTCCGGCTGGCGCCGCTGATCACCGCCATCGGCATGTCGATCGCCCTGTCCAACTTCGTGCAGGTCACGCAAGGGCCGCGCAACAAGCCGATCCCGCCGCTGGTCAGCCAGGTCTATACGATCGACGGCATCAGCGTCTCGCTCAAGCAGATCATCATCGTGCTGGTCACCGCCGCGCTGCTGGCGATCTTCTGGTATCTCGTCAACAGGACGGCATTGGGGCGGGCGCAGCGCGCCTGCGAGCAAGACCGCAAGATGGCGGCGCTGCTTGGCGTCGACGTCGACCGCACAATCTCCATCACTTTCATCATGGGCGCAGCGCTTGCCGCGGTCGCCGGGACGCTTTTCTTGATGTACTATGGCGTGGTGGTCTTCTCCGACGGCTTCGTACCGGGCGTGAAGGCCTTCACGGCGGCGGTGCTTGGCGGCATCGGCTCGCTGCCGGGCGCAGTGCTCGGCGGGCTTTTGATCGGCTTCATCGAGAGCATGTGGTCGGCCTATTTCTCGATCGACTACAAGGACGTCGCGGCCTTCTCGATCCTGGCGATCGTGCTCATCTTCCTGCCCTCCGGCATCCTGGGCCGGCCTGAAGTCGAAAAGGTCTGATCCTCATGGCCGTTACCGTTTCTCCGGAGCGCGACGTCGTCGCTACTCCCATCCAGCGCGCGTTCCGCGAAGCGCTCTACGCCGGCGCCATCGCGCTCGGCCTGTTCGTGCTGTTCATCGGTCTGAGGACCGATCAGAACATCAACAACGAGCTGATCCTGGTGCAGCGTTGGGGCCTGCTCGCCCTGGTGGTCCTCGCCGTTGTCGTCGGGCGCTTCCTCTATGTTGCCTATGCGGTTCCGGCGCTCGAACGATCAAGGGCTGAAAGGGCCAAGGCGCCTGCGATCGCCGTGGAGCCCGGCTTCGTGCGGCGAAACTTCAACAAGATCGGCGCCACGGTGCTGATCCTCTATCCAGTGGCGATGGTGCTTCTGTTCGGCTTCCAGGGCTCGCTGAAATGGGTCGACAATTTCGGCATCCAGATCCTGATTTATGTGATGCTGGCCTGGGGCCTCAACATCGTCATCGGGCTAGCCGGCCTGCTCGACCTCGGCTATGTCGCCTTTTACGCCGTCGGCGCCTATGCCTATGCGCTGCTCGGCACGCATTTTGGCCTGTCGTTCTGGATCCTGCTGCCTGCCGCCGGCGCCATGGCCGCCTTCTGGGGCGTCATGCTCGGCTTCCCGGTGTTGCGGCTGCGCGGCGACTACCTTGCGATCGTCACGCTCGCCTTCGGCGAGATCATCCGTCTGGTGCTGATCAACTGGCGTGAGGTGACCAACGGCTCGGCCGGCATTTCCGGCATCCCGAAGGTCTCCTTCTTCGGGCTGATGTCGTTCAACGTCTCGGACCCGAACTACATCGCCAAGGTGCTGGGCATCGCCCAGTCGGGCGCCTACTACAAGATCTTCCTCTATTATCTCATCCTGGCGCTCTGCTTCCTCACCGCCTTCGTCACCATCAGGCTGCGCCGCCTGCCGGTGGGCCGCGCCTGGGAAGCGCTGCGCGAGGACGAGATCGCCTGCCGCTCGCTCGGCATCAACACCACCACCACCAAGCTGACGGCGTTCGCCACCGGCGCCATGTTCGGCGGCTTCGCCGGCTCGTTCTTCGCCGCGCGCCAGGGCTTCGTCAGCCCGGAATCGTTCGTCTTCCTTGAATCGGCGATCATCCTGGCCATCGTCGTGCTCGGCGGCATGGGCTCGTTGGGCGGTATCGCGGTGGCGGCGCTGGTGATGATCGGCGGCACCGAGATCCTGCGCGAGCTGGGCTTCCTCAAGGTGGTGTTCGGTCCGGACTTCACGCCGGAGCTCTACCGCATGCTATTGTTCGGCGTTGCGATGGTGATCGTCATGCTGTGGAAGCCGCGCGGCTTCGTCGGCAGTCGAGAACCAACAGCCTTCCTCAAGGAGCGAAAAGCGGTCTCAGGCTCCTTCACCAAGGAGGGCCACGGCTGATGAGCGCGCAAGTTTCCATGAACGACTTCATCCTGCAGGTCGAGCATCTGTCGATGAAGTTCGGCGGCCTGATCGCGATCGGCGACCTGTCGTTCCAGGCCAAGCGCGGCGAGATCACCGCGCTGATCGGGCCGAACGGTGCCGGCAAGACGACGGTGTTCAATTGCATCACCGGCTTCTACAAACCTTCGGAAGGCATGATCACGCTCAGCCGGCGCGACGGCTCGAACTATCTGCTCGAGCGCCTGCCCAATCACGAGATCCCGGCGCGCGCCAAAGTGGCGCGCACCTTCCAGAACATCCGCCTGTTCTCGGGCATGACGCTGCTGGAGAACCTCCTGGTCGCCCAGCACAACAAGCTGATGAAGGCCTCGGGCTATACCTTCCTCGGCCTGTTCGGCTTCTCCAGCTACCGGCAGGCCTCGGCTGAATCGATCGATCTCGCCAAGCACTGGCTGGAAA
>NZ_RZSF01000131.1:0-16839 GCF_004023325.1 Mesorhizobium sp. M1A.F.Ca.ET.072.01.1.1
GGTCAATCGCTGCGATCCGCCCATGCCCGGCATGACGCCGAGCGTGATCTCGGGCTGGCCGAATTTTGCGTTGTCGGCTGCGATGATGAAATCGCACATCATGGCCAGCTCGCAGCCGCCGCCAAGCGCGTAGCCGGCGACCGCGGCGATGATCGGCTTGCGCGCACGGGTGAGCTCCTCCCACCCGACAAAGAAGTCCTGAGTATAGGCGTCGACAAAGGAGATCGCCTGCATTTCCTTGATGTCGGCGCCGGCCGCGAAGGCTTTTTCCGAACCCGTGAGCACCATCGCACCGATGCCGGCATCGGCGCCGAACGCATTCACCGCCGCCACGATCTCGGCCAGCACCTGCGAATTCAGGGCATTGAGCGCCTTCGGCCGGTTCAGCGTGATCAGCCCGACCTTGCCGCGTGTCTCCACGAGAATGGTTTCATAGGCCATGGCATCGTCTCCTCGCTTCGGTTGAGGAGACCGGTCTAGCTCACCGCTGACAGGTCCGGCAATAGAAGGTCGATCGGCCGCTCTGCACGATCCGCTCGATATGGCCGCTGCAGCCCGGTTTCGGACATGGCTCGCCTTCGCGGCCATAGACCGCGAAGGAATGCTGGAAATAGCCAAGCGTCCCGTCTGCCTGGACATAGTCGCGCAGCGAGGATCCGCCGGCGGCGATCGCGTCGGCGATGACCGAGCGGATGGCGGCGGCCAGGCGTTCGCATTGCTCTTTCGCTCTCTTGCCGGAGCCGGCTATGGTGCCGGCTTCGCGCAGCGGCGACAGGCCGGCGCGCCACAGCGCTTCCGACACATATATGTTGCCGAGCCCGGCGATCAGCCGCTGGTCGAGCAACGCGGCCTTGAGCGGCGATCTGCGGCCTTCGAGCAGCGAGGCGAGCAGGGGACCGTCGAGCGCATTGCCGGTCGGCTCGATGCCCAGCCCCGCCAGCATTGGATGCGTGTCCGGCGCGCCTTCGGCAAACAGCATGAAGCCGAAACGGCGCGGGTCGTTGAAGATGACGCGGGACCGCTCGCCCTTCGGGGAGTCGACATCGAATACGACGTGGTCATGCGCCGCGCTCTTCGAGCGCTCGTGATGGAAGCTGCCGGGAATTTGTCCGTTCCCATCGGTTTCGACGCGGAACGATCCCGACATGCCGAGATGGCAGATCAGCACCGGACCGTTTTCGATGTGCATCGTCAGATATTTGGCGCGCCTGCCAAGCGCCGTCACGGTCTTGCCGGCAAGCCGCTCCGAGAACCGTTCGGGAAAGGGAAAGCGAAGGTCTGGCCGTCGCGCCTCGACATTGACGAGCCGCGCCCCTTCCAGGACCGGCTGCAGCCCCCGCCGCACCGTTTCGACTTCAGGCAGTTCCGGCATGGCCGCCTATCGTCGCGAGGAAAGAGGTGCCGTGGCGGCCAGGCGCAAGCCCGAGATGATCCGCGATGGTTTCGCCGATATCGGCGAAGGTCGGCCTGAGCCCGATGTCGCCGCCCTTCAGTCCCGGCCCTATCCCGATCACCGGAACGCGTTCGCGGGTATGATCGGTGCCGCGCCAGGTCGGATCGTTGCCGTGATCGGCGGTGAGGATGAGAAGGTCGCCCGACTTGAAGCGCGACAGCGCTTCCGGCAGCCGGCGATCGAAGGCCTCGAGCGCTCCGGCATAGCCGGCGACATCGCGCCGATGGCCGAACTCGGTATCGAAATCGACGAAATTGGCAAAGACCAGATCGCCTTCGCCGGCGTCGTCCATGGCGGAGAGCGCCTTGTCGAACATCGCCATGTTGCCGCCCGCCTTGCGCACCTCCGCGATGCCGCGATGGCCGAAGATGTCGCCGATCTTGCCGACGGCGATGACCTTGCTGCCGCGCTCGGTCAGCCGGTCGAGCAAGGTCGGCTCCGGCGGCGGCACGGCATAGTCGCGGCGGTTGTGGGTGCGCTGGAAGGTGGCGCTTGTCTCGCCTACGAAGGGCCGCGCGATCACCCGCCCGATGTTGAGCGGATCGACCAGCCGGCGCACCGTCAGGCAAAGCTCGTAGAGCCGCTCCAGGCCGAAATGCGTCTCGTGCGCGGCGATTTGCAATACGGAGTCGACCGATGTGTAACAGATGGGCTTGCCGGTCCGGATGTGTTCCTCGCCGAAGCGCTCGATGATCTCGGTTCCTGGCGCATGGCAATCGCCGAGGATGCCCGGCACCTTGCCTTCGCGGATGATCGCGCCGGTCAGCTCGGCCGGGAAGGCGGGCACGGTGTCGGGAAAATAACCCCAGTCGAAACGCACGGGCAGGCCGGCAATCTCCCAATGGCCCGACGGCGTGTCCTTGCCGCTCGAGACCTCCTGGGCAGCGCCATGGAACGACGCGGCAAGCAGCGGCGCGTCGACGTCGACCGTCAGCCCGGTTGCCGTCTGCGCGGCGCGGGCAAGCCCGAGCGAGATCATGTTGGGCACGGCGAGCGGTCCGCTGCGCAGGCCTCCACGATCCGCACGGCCCTCGGCGCAAGCCTGCGCGATGTGTCCGAATGTGTCGGCGCCGGCATCGCCGTAGCGTTCGGCATCGGCCGCTCCGCCGATGCCGAAAGAATCGAGAACGAATAGGAAAGCCCGCGCCATAGGGGTGCCATCGTGCCAATCTAACCAGCCAGACATAGAGTTCCGCAGCGGCGTTGGCAAATCGGATACCAGACCGCAACGGCTTGGTGCAAAGTGGTGCGGATCGAGGGAGTGCGGCAAGGATGGGCATGGGCGTAAGATCGGCGGCAAGCCAGGCATTGAGGACCTGCGCGGTGGCTCTCGCGGCGCTCTCCGCGGCCCCGCCGGCGCATGCCGACTGGCGCGACCACATCGGCACGTTTCGCATAGGAATCGTCGCCGAGCCTGGAGGAGGCAACACGGTACCTGGTCTGGCCCGCTTGACGGATGCCTATACGAACGCTCTCGGCATGAAGGTCGAGTTCGTGGTTGCTCGCGACTATGCGGCATTGATCGAGGCTCAGGCGAGCGGCCGCATACAGTATGCGGTCTATTCGGCGCTCGCCTATGCTACGGCTTCGGAGCGCTGCGGCTGTGTCGAGCCGCTGGTGGCGCCTGTCGATGCCGATGGAGCCGCCGGCGTCCGTTCCGTGCTGGTGACGCGCGACGGCAAAGTGCCGGGCCTCACAGCGATCGCCTCGCATCGGATCGCCATCGCGCCCGCCGACAATGTCGCCGGTTTTCTCCTGCCGCTGACCGGACTGGCCGGCGAAGGCGTGCCGATCGCGCAGGATTCACCTTTCCTGGCGCGCGCCTCGTCGGCCACCGCGGCCGAGGCGATGCTCGGCGACGGCGAAGCCGACGGCCTGTTCGGCTGGGAGCCTGTCGGCGCCGACGGCCAGCCTACCGACACGGGCGGCACCATCCTGCGGCTTGTGGCCGCCGGCGTCCCGAAGACGTCGCTTCGGGTGCTGTGGAACTCGGCTCCGCTGCGATATGGGCCTCATGCGGTGCGCAGCGATCTCGACGCCGAAGCCAAGCGCCGGCTGGCCGTGTTTCTGACCAATCTCAAGTCGCTGACTCCGGACGTCTACGATCTTCTGGAGCCGACGCACTCCGGCGGCTTCGAACTGGCCGTCTCAAAGGACTATGCAACGGCCCTGGCCATCGTGCGGCGGGAAACTGGCGGGAATTAGTCCGTCAGCAGTCGGTGCAAGGAACCGTAGGACCGCGGCGCGGCCTCAGATAGTATGTTTCGCCCATCAATATGTTGTTGAAGGCCGAGGTCAATCCAAGCGTCGACGAACTGTCGGCGGACCAGGTGATGATCGGCTTATAGCCGAGGTCGCTTTCCACCCGGACAAGGAAGGTGTTGCGGATATTCAGCGTCGGCGGAACGGTGGTGGGACTGGTCTTCGCCGCGTCGGCGCTATAGGTGGTGCCCACAAGCTTGCGCGACCAGGCCACCGTCGCCTTGGGCGATGCCTCGTCGGAGATCTGGATCCCGGTGATGATGATTGTCGGCGTGGAGCGGTTGTAGGGCTGCAGCGTCGAGGTGCCGATCTTCATGATCGCATCGAGATCGGCTTTCGTGACGCTGGTCTGCTGCGTGACGAGATCCGCCACCATGCTGCCGATGCGGCTGACCTTCTTGCTGGTCTCGATGGCCTGCGAGGCTTCCATCGTGATGAAGTACATGATGAGCAGCACCGGCACGATGAACGCGAACTCGATTGCCGCGACGCCGCGGCGATCGAGGCAAAACCGTGCCGCCTTCGTCACGAAAGCCGAAATTCGCCGCTGTGCCCCCGCACGGTACATATCCTACCCCCACACCGCCGTAAGTCTCGGCCGGCCGCAATCTTGAAGCATGTCTCCCGAAGTGGACCCGGTTTCGGGAGACATGCCGAAAATCAAAAAGCCAAAGCAGGTCGCCTCACGCGACCTCCTTTAGTCGTCGAATGGTTCGTTCTGCCAGGTCACCGATGCGAAGTGCAGCGTCTTGCCGCCATTCAGATTGGCCATTTGTTTGGCCAGGAAATCGGTGATCACCGGCCATTTGTAGAAAACCCGCAGCATGTTCTTCGATTCCGCCAGCCCCGGCGACACCGTGAAAGTCGTCGAGCTCGTGCCGGTCAGCACGATTTCGCCGTTCTGGATCTTGAAGCCCGCCGCTGCGGCGTCGGCGAAGGTCGGATATTCGCGCAGGTCCACCAACAG
This sequence comes from Mesorhizobium sp. M1A.F.Ca.ET.072.01.1.1, assembly GCF_004023325.1. Lineage (NCBI taxonomy): Bacteria > Pseudomonadati > Pseudomonadota > Alphaproteobacteria > Hyphomicrobiales > Phyllobacteriaceae > Mesorhizobium > Mesorhizobium sp. M1A.F.Ca.ET.072.01.1.1. The sequence goes on from NZ_RZSF01000131.1 coordinate 4,683, forward strand.
GGAAGCATTTGACCCGGAACCGGGGCAGTTCGTGGCGACCATGATCTCCAGCCTGTCGCAGATCAGCGTCTTGATCGAGGCGTCGGTGACGTTGGCCTTCTTGAGCTGGCCGGTTCGCAGCTGGCGCGCGATATCGTCGGTGGCGTTGGCCATCACTTCCTGGCCGGCGAACGAGATGCAGCTCTCCAGAATGGCGAAAACGAGCAACGCGAACGGCATGGCCAGCATTGCGAATTCCAATGCCGTGCTGCCGCGCCTGTCGCTGAAGAAACCGGGGCGTGGCTTTGCCTCGGCCTTGCCGTCCATTCCGCCCTTGGGCGCCGGATCCCTGCTCATGTTCCGTTCCTGCCGATCCCTTGCAATGTCGGCTGCAACCTATCGGCCACCCATTGAGGTCCGGTTTGGATCAGCGTTAAACTCGGTGGGCTGCCCTTAACCCGCTGTTAACCTGCGGGCGCTTGCGTCCTTAAGCTCAGCGGGCTGCGTTCATTTCCGTTTCGGACGTTTTCTCAGCCTCGCTCTTGTACGAGCTTTCGCAGTAGGGCGTGCAGGACATGGTTTGGACTTCGGCGCGTCGATAGATGCGCACCGAGGACGCGGCTTGCCTGACGACCGTCACCTGCTCATCGATGATCGGGCTGCCATCGGAATCGAGCACGACCAGATTGGTCACGCCGAAACCCTTGCCGGTGAGAACGACCGTCGAGGCGTCCTGCACGGCGGCATCGGCGATGGCCGGATTGCCGACGACGATCGTATCGGCCGCGCGCGACAACTTGACGATCTTTGCTTGATTCATGGTGACCTCGATGCCGGCGCCGGCGCTGGCCGGCATGACGGATGCGGCGACAGCCAACAGTGCGACGACTGAAAATGGCGATCTCGACGAGGTCATTGAAGCGCTCCGGAGCGGCAGACTGTTCAACGGAACATGAACGAAATTGGTGAACCGACGGTTAAGCGCCGCATGGCCGCGATAAGGATTGGTCGGCTCCGCGGTCATAAGCCGACAACCTACGCTGCTTTAGCGAAATCGCGGATGGGCCGGATCTCCGCGCTTTTCCTGTCCGCCGCTCCGCCTCTGGAGGTTTAGGCCACGGTTAACCAAGCAACGGGATCGCCTCCGGAAAGGAATCGGTAAGGGTATTTATTAAGCCGATCGAAAGGGCTTCCCCCTAGATTTGGCACATCCGATCAACCGGCAAGAGAAGTTGACGGAAGTGCTGTAACACGTGGAGTAGGAGCTCTCGAATGTCTAACCTCATCGCACGTTTCGTAAAGGACGAATCCGGCGCGACCGCCATCGAATACGGTCTGATCGCCGCCCTCATCGCGCTCGCCATCATGGTCGGCGCCGGCCAGCTCGGCACTGCCCTGAACACCAAGTTCAAGGCAATTGCCAGTGCGGTCCAAAACTCCAACTAAGAACAACCGAGGACGACGAAGTCGCTCTCGACGAGAAGGGCCGCCTCGAGGCGGCCCTTGTTCGTTGCAGCATCTGGTTGCGCGCGAATTTGATCGTCGGCACTCACCGACCGTTAATGGCGTGTGGCTAGACTGGGCGAGTTACTTTTCTCACGGCATTGTGTTGTCTCATGCTTGAAGCTGTAATCTTCGTCGTCTTTCCCTTCTGCATGCTGTTTGCGGCGATCTCCGACATGCTTTCGATGACGATCGCCAACCGCGTGCCGGTGCTGCTCGTGGCGACGTTCGCTCTGGTCGCTCCTTTGACCGGGATGGACTGGGCCATCTATGGCGGGCATTTCGCGGCAGGTGCCCTGGTGCTGGCCGCGACGTTCGGACTGTTCGCGCTCGGCGGCATGGGCGGCGGCGATGCCAAGCTGCTGGCCGCGACCGCCGTATGGATGGGGCTCAACATCAATCTCGTCGGCTACCTGGTGACCTCGACATTGATCGGCGGCCTGCTGACGGTTGCCATTCTGGCCTACCGGAAATCCCCATTTGCGGTTTACACCGGCCACAACCGTTTTCTCCGCCATTTCGCCGACGAGACCGCAGGCATTCCTTATGGCGTCGCGCTTGGTCTCGGCGGGCTTATCACATTTCCGGATTCTCCGCTGATGGTCTGGGCGCTGGATAGGCTCACCGCCTAAAAAGATATCGCCATCTTCGGATGCGCTCGGTGCGCTTCGGAGTCTGGCTTTACGCCTACCAAACAGCTTGTTGCCTTCGGAAAATCCGTTTCTGTGACAAGGGTTCTCGCGGCGCTTGGCCGCCTTTTTTTGTTAACGGCAAGGCGGTTCGGTCCAATTTGAGTAAACGTTAAATTAATCACGATCGTAAGCATTGCATTAACCTTGTTTTGACGATTGCGGCTGCAAAGTCCGGCTTGGCGAGGTGGTTTGCCTTGAGGCGAAGGGTCCGGACGAATGCCAGCATCCCGACTGATTATTCTGAGCGTGGCCGTGGCCGCGGCGGGTGGCGCGGGTTATGTCGCGAAGAACATGGTAGTGGCGCCGCCGGCTCAAGTCGTCGTCAACGCTCCCAAGCAGCCGGCGATCGCGCTGCAAGACGTGCTGGCGCTTTCCGGCGATGTCGCAATGGGCAGCCAGCTCGGTGACAACATCAGGTGGGAGCAGTGGCCGGCGAGCGGCATCAACGCCAATTTCATCACCCGTGCGGCCGAACCGGACGCAGTCGAAAAGCTGAAGGGCTCGGTGGCGCGTGTAGCCATGTATGCCGGTGAGCCGTTGCGGCGCTCCAAGCTGGTCGGCGAGGGGCAGAGCTTCATGTCCTCGATCCTGCCGTCCGGCATGCGCGCGGTCGCGACCGCCATATCGGCCGATACGTCCGCCGGCGGCTTCATCCTGCCCAATGACTTCGTCGACGTCATCATGACCCGGCGGGCCGACGCCAGCAATGGCGGCAGCGGCTTCAATACCGAGACCATCCTGAAGAACATCCGTGTCCTGGCCATCGACCAGACCATCCAGGAGGACGAGGAAGGCAAGAAGACCAGGGTCGGCCAGACCGCGACGCTGGAGCTCACGCCGCAGCAGGCGGAGATCATCACGGTGGCGCAGCAGATGGCGGACCGCCTGACGCTCGCGCTGCGTTCGATCACCGACACGAATGAGAAGAACCTGGGCGAGGCCGACTATCTGGTGAACGGCAATGGCCGGCGCGGCACGGTGCGATTGATCAAGTCGGGCCAGGTTTCCGAAGTAGGAGCAAGGAAATGAGGCTAATCGGCAAACTGCCCGTCATCGCGGCGGCCGCAATCGGCCTGTTCCTGATCGGCACCAATGCACCTGGGCTCGTCGAGGCAAAGGCCGCGAACAGGGCAGCGGGTGTGACGGCCTCGGTTGCCTCGCAGCGCGTCAAGCTCGGCCTCAACAAGTCGGTGGTCATCGACCTGCCGAGCGACGCCTACGACATACTCGTCGCCAATCCCGCGGTCGCCGACGCAGTGACGCGCACGGCGCGCCGCATCTATCTGTTCGGCAAGGCGGTCGGCGAAACCAACATCTTCGTCTTCGGCCCCAACGGCGAGCAGATCGCCAGTCTTGACCTGGCGGTCGAACGCGACGTGGCCGGGCTGGAAGACTATCTCAAGCGCTTCCTCCCGACGTCGCAAATCAAGGTCGAGCTGCTGAACGACAACGTGATTCTCACCGGCAATGTCGATACACCGCTCGACGCCAAGCGCGCCGTCGATCTGGCCACCATCTTCGTCTCAGGCGGTGAAGCGACGACCGGCCAATATTCACAGACGGCCGCCGGCGGGTCCGCCAATGGCGGCGTCGACATCAACAATCCCGACCAGGAGCGCCGAGTTTCCAAGATCGTCAATCTGCTGCAGATCATCGGCGACGATCAGGTGACGCTGAAGGTGACGGTGGCCGAAGTCAGCCGCTCGGTGATGAAGCAGCTCGGCGTCAACATGATGGCCAGCGGCGGCAGCAACGGCATCTCCTGGGGCGCGCTCAGCGACCCTTACGCTGGTCTCGGTAAGCCGCTGTCGAACGCGGGCCTAGGGATCAGTGCGTCCGGGCTGCAGTCCTATATCAACGCAATGGAGCAGTCGGGGGTCATGAAGACCTTGGCCGAGCCGACCTTGACCGCCGTGTCCGGGGAGAAGGCGACCTTCAAGGTCGGCGGCGAATACAATATAGTGACCAATGTTACCGCCAACGTCTCCAACGACAACCAGACCGGCCTGAAGAACTATCAGGTCGAGAAGATCGAATACGGCATCGGATTGGAGTTTCAGCCGGTGGTGCTGTCACCCGGCCGCATCAGCCTGAAGGTGAGAACGTCGGTTTCCGAACCGACAACCGAGGGCTCCGTGTCGGCATCCACGGATAACAGCAGCATCGGCATGAACGCTTTGTCGCTCCGCAAACGCCTGGCCGATACGACGGTGGAACTGCCTTCCGGCGGCTCGATGATGATCGCAGGCCTCGTGCGCGACGACGTCAGGCAGGCCGTCGTTGGATTGCCCGGACTGACCAAGATTCCGGTGCTCGGCGCGCTCTTCCGCAGCCGCGACTTCGTGCGCAACGAGAGCGAGCTCGTGATCATCATCACGCCCTATCTGGCGCGGCCCGTGGCGCGCAACGAATTGGCCAAGCCCGACGATAATTTCAATGCGCCGAGCGACGGCGCTGGCATGTTCCTCGGTCGCGTCAATCGCGTCTACGGTACCATGCAGACCGATAGGCCACCTGGCCGTTACCACGGCGTCGTCGGCTTCATCTACAAGTGAGCGGGAAAGCGGACATGTCCAACTCAACAACGAAGGCGATGACGATCGCAGCGGCACAATCCGGCCGCGGACGATGCCGCGGGGCGTCTCCGGTCCTGGCGATCGCCCTTGCGGCGTCGCTCACCGGATGCGCCAACTTCCATCGCGACAGCGTGACGGTGGGCTCCATTCCGGACGACTACCGCACCAATCATCCGATCGTTATCGCCGAGAAGAACCAGAAGATCGACCTCCCTGTCGGCGCCGGTGATCGCGGCATGACCGCTTCGCAGCGCGACACTCTGCTCGGCTTCCTTGACGGCTACGACAGGAGCGCCGCGCCGGCGCTGACGATCGCGGCCCCGGTCGGTTCCGCGAACCAGGCCGCCGCCCAGGCCGCGAGCCGCGATTTCGCTAGGCTTGCGATGGCCGCAGGCGTCAAGCGCAACAATATCATCATGACCTCCTATCAGTCGGCCGTGCCCGAGGCTTCGGCGCCGGTCCGCGTGGCCTTCGTGGCGGTGAGGGCACAGACCGACAAATGCGGGCGTTGGCCCGAGGATCTGACCGAGACTTCCGAGAACAAGCACTACGCCGATTTCGGGTGCTCCTATCAGAACAACCTCGCCGCCCAGATGGCCAATCCCAACGATCTGCTCGGGCCACGCAAGCAGTCCGACATCGATGCCGAAAATCGCGGCGCGGTGATCGACGTCTATCGGGCGAGAGGCATTTCGGATGAGTTCCTCGGCAATTCGGAAGTGACTTACTGAGCCCGCGGCGGATCACGGAAAGAGCATGACGATGAGCAATCTTGCCTACGACACGCCTGCGGATACCGGCGATCTTTCGCAACAGGACATCGCCGCCATGCAGGCGCTGCGCCCGGTGCCGCGCATCTCGATCCAGGCTTTTTGCGAGACCGAAGGCGTCGCAAATCCGATCGGGCGCGCCGGCGAGGATCGCCGCATGGCCAAGGCCCATCTCAGGGTCCATATGGGCGGCATCGCCACCGCGATCGAATTCTACCAGTCGGCGCCGACGCCAAACCTGATCCTGCTGGAATCGCGCAGCGAGCCGAAACAGCTGCTGGAGCAGCTCGCTCAGCTCGCCGAATATTGCGATCCGACCTCGAAGGTCGTGGTCATCGGCCATTACAACGATGTCGGACTCTACCGGGAGCTTATCCGTTCGGGCATTTCCGAATATGTCATCGCGCCGGTCTCGATGACCGATATCGTCAGCGTCGTCTCGTCGATCTTCGTCGATCCCGAGTCCGATCCGATCGGCCGCTCCATCGCCTTCATCGGCGCCAAGGGCGGCGTCGGCTCCTCGACGATCGCCCACAACGTCGCCTGGGCGATGTCGTCCTTGTTCAAGTCCGAAGTCGTCGTCGCCGATCTCGATCTCGCCTTCGGCACCGCCAACATCAACTTCGACCGGGACCCCGCGCAGGGCATCGCCGAGGCGGTGTTTTCGCCCGAGCGCGTCGATGAGGTCTATCTCGACCGGCTGCTCGCGCAATGCGCCGAGCATTTGTCGCTGCTGGCGGCACCGTCCACGCTCGAGCGCGTCTATGATTTCGATCCGGACGCCTTCTCCCAGGTCATCGAAACGGCGCAGCGCAGCGCGCCTTTGCTCGTGCTCGACGTCCCTCACGTCTGGAGCGGTTGGACCAAGAGCACGCTGATCAAGGCCGACGAGATCGTCATCACGGCCACGCCGGAACTCGCCAATCTGCGCAACACCAAGAATATGGTCGACATGCTGAAGCGGCTGCGTCCGAACGACCCGCCGCCGAAGCTGATCATCAACCAGGCGGGCGTTCCGAAACGCCCGGAGATCGCGGCATCGGATTTTTCCGAACCGCTCGGCATCACACCCATGGCGGTGATCAATTTCGAGCCGCTGCTGTTCGGCAACGCGGCCAACAACGGCCGCATGCTCGGCGAAATGGACGCCAAGAGTCCGATCGTCGGCACGATCAACGAAATAGCGCATGTGCTGACAGGGCGCAGCGAGATCAAGGCGAAGAAGAAGGCAAGCCTTGGGGCCATCCTCGGCAAGCTTTCACGCAGCAAGAAGTGACGCTCGCTGAGCGGCATCGGGTAGTCGATAATGTTTGGTAAAAGAGGCACAGACGACGGCAGCCGGGCAGCTCCCGAATTCCGTCCGCCAGCACCTCCTCCGGCCGCTCCCGCTCCGGCTGGGACGATCGCTGTCGATCGGCCGGCCGCGCCCGCGCCGAGCACGCCCGCCGCGTCCCCCACTCGCCGTCCGGTGGAGGCGCCGCCAATGGCGCCCGAGCCGCCGAAAAGGGTCCAGCGCGAGCGCGGCGAAACCTATTATGACACCAAGAGCCAGGTGTTTTCCGCGCTCATCGACACGATCGATCTTTCGCAGCTCGCCAAGCTCGATCCGGAAAGCGCGCGCGAGGAAATCCGCGACATCGTCAACGACATCATCGCGATCAAGAATTTCGCGATGTCGATCTCCGAGCAGGAAGAGTTGCTCGAGGACATCTGCAACGACGTGCTCGGCTATGGGCCGCTGGAGCCGCTGCTCGCGCGCGACGACATCGCCGACATCATGGTCAACGGTTCAAAGAACGTCTACATCGAGGTCAACGGCAAGGTCGAACCGACCAGCATTCGCTTCCGCGACAACCAGCAGCTGCTCAACATCTGCCAGCGTATCGTCAGCCAGGTCGGCCGCCGCGTCGACGAATCGAGCCCGATCTGCGACGCGCGCCTTCCCGACGGCTCGCGCGTCAACGTGATCGCGCCGCCGCTGTCGCTTGATGGCACCGCGCTAACCATCCGCAAGTTCAAGAAGGACAAGCTGACGCTCGACCAGCTGGTCAAGTTCGGCGCCATCTCGCCGCAAGGCGCGGAGATCCTGAAGATCATCGGCCGCGTCCGTTGCAACGTCGTCATCTCGGGCGGTACCGGCTCGGGCAAGACGACGCTGCTCAACTGCCTGACCAACTATATCGATCGCGAGGAGCGGGTCATCACCTGCGAGGACTCGGCCGAGCTGCAGCTGCAGCAGCCGCATGTGGTCCGTCTCGAAACCAGGCCGCCCAATCTCGAAGGCGAGGGCGAGGTGACCATGCGCGACCTCGTCAAGAACTGCCTGCGCATGCGGCCCGAGCGGATCATCGTCGGCGAGGTGCGCGGACCGGAAGTATTCGACCTTCTGCAGGCGATGAACACCGGCCATGACGGCTCGATGGGAACGATCCACTCCAACAGCCCGCGCGAATGTCTGAACCGTATTGAATCGATGATCGCCATGGGCGGCTATTCGCTGCCGCAGAGGACGGTGCGCGAGATCGTGGTCGGCTCGGTCGACGTGATCATCCAGGCGGCTCGTCTGCGCGACGGCTCGCGCCGCATCACCCACATCACCGAGGTGATCGGCATGGAAGGCGACGTCGTCATCACCCAGGACCTCGTCCTCTACAACATCAAGGGCGAGGACGCGAGCGGCCGTCTGATCGGCGAGCATGTCTCCACCGGCATCGGCCGCCCGCATTTCTGGGATCGTGCCCGCTACTATGGCGAGGAGCAGCGCCTCGCCAACGCGCTCGAGGCCATGGAGAAACGCGCTGACTAGAGCAATTCCAGGGAAGGTGCGTAGCGGTTTTCCGTCCGGAATTGCGTAAAAACAAATACTTAGAGCGGGTCAGCGCTTTTATCAAAAGCTGAACCGCTCTAGTGCATCTGGAGGTGTAGGGGCCCCGGTCGATGTTCGGAATTGACACCACGGTTCTGGCTTTCGTCGTGCTCGCGGGCCTCAGCGCCGGCGCGATAGCCTATGCTTTCCTGTTCAAGCGCATCGATAACGAAAAGCAGGCCGGCAAGCGGCTTGAAACGATCAAGACGGCCGAGACCGACCGATCGGTGGTGAAGGCTACGCGCGACCGCGCCGCGGAAGCGGTCAGACGGCGCAAGACGCTTCAGGATTCGCTCAAGCAGCTCGATGAAAAGCAGAAAACCAATGACCGCAACGTCAAGAAACCGCCGCTGAGGGCCCAGATCCGCCAGGCCGGCATGACCGTCTCCCTCGAGCGCTTCTACATCTACTCGGTGATCTGCGGCATCGTGCTTACGATCCTCGCCTTTCTTGCCGGCGCGCCGTTGCTGGTCCTGCCCGGCGCTCTCTTGGCCGGAGCCCTCGGCCTGCCGCGCTGGTTCGTCTCGTTTCGTCGCGCGCGCCGGGTGAAGGCCTTCCTGGAGGAATTCCCGAATGCCCTCGACATCATCGTGCGCGCGGTGAAGTCCGGTCTGCCGCTCAACGACGCGATCCGCCTGATCGCCAATGAATCCCCGGAGCCGGTCCGCTCCGAATTCCGCCGTATCGTCGATTCCCAGCAGATGGGTATGTCGATCCCCGATGCCACCATGCGCATGTCCGAGACCATGCCATGCACCGAGGCCGGCTTCTTCGGCATCGTCATCCAGATCCAGTCGCAGGCCGGCGGCAATCTCTCCGAAGCGCTGGGCAACCTTTCGCGCGTGCTGCGCGACCGCAAGAAGATGAAGGCCAAGGTACAGGCGCTGTCGATGGAAGCAAAGGCATCCGCCGTCATCATCGGCGCCCTGCCGTTCGTCGTCGCCTTTCTCGTCTATCTGACAAGTCCGAACTACATCATGCCGCTATTCACCACCAGCGTCGGCAATCTGATCCTCGGCTGCTCCGGCGTCTGGATGTCGATCGGCATCCTGGTGATGCGCAAGATGATGAACTTCGAAGTGTAGGGACGCGGATCCAATGACAGACCAGGTCGTCAAGACGCTAACCGATCCTTCGTTTCTTATCGCGCTCCTGGTCGGCATCGCGGTTTTTGCGACCGTCTTCACGCTCATGCCTGCGCTTGGCGGCAATCAGCTCAAGGCGCGCATGAAAACCGTGGCGCTCGAGCGTGATGAGCTGCGCGCCAAGCAGCGTCAGCGGCTCGCCAATGAAGCCGATCGCCGCCGCAAGGGTTTGCGCGAGGAACAGTCGATCGGCATGCGCAACATCGTCGAACGGCTGGATCTCAAGCGCGCGCTTGCCGACGAAGGCACGCTGCAGAAGTTGAAAGTTGCAGGCTTCCGCGGCCAGAATCCGCTGACGCGCTTCCTGTTCTTTCGTCTGATCCTGCCCTTCGTCGGATTCGCGCTCGCGGCGATCTACCTGTTCCTTCTCGGCGGTCTGGCGCAGCAGCCTGCCTTCATCAAGCTGTTCGTCTGCATTCTTGTCGCCTATGGCGGCTTCTATGCGCCGATCCTCTACGTCAACAACCGCGCCACCAAGCGCAAGCAGTCGATCCAACTGGCATGGCCGGACGCGCTCGACCTGATGCTGATCTGCGTCGAATCCGGCATGTCGGTGGAAGCAGCGCTTCGCAAGGTCGCCGACGAGATCGGTACTCAGTCCGTGGCGCTCGCCGAGGAATTCGTGCTCACCAATGCCGAGCTCTCCTATCTGCAGGACCGCAGGGTCGCTTACGAGAACCTGGCAAGCCGCACCGGCCTGGATTCGGTGAAGGCGGTGACCCAGGCTCTGGTCCAGGCGGAGCGCTACGGCACGCCGGTGGCGCATGCGCTGCGCGTGCTCGCCTCGGAAAGCCGCGACATGCGTATGAATGCGGCCGAAAAGAAGGCCGCAGCGCTGCCGCCGAAGCTCACCGTGCCGATGATCCTGTTCTTCCTGCCGGTTCTGTTCGCCATCATTCTAGGGCCGGCCGGCATCCAGGTCAGCCAGCGCGGCATCTTCGGCGATCAGCACAATTCCAGCAGCCAATAGGCGAAGCCATCGAAGTCATGACAAAAGCCGCGTGGCAGGCGGCGCGCGGCTTTGCTGTCTGGCCCAGCCTTGAAGCAATTCCAGGAAAAGCGTGTAACGGTTTCCGTCCGGAATTGCGGAAAAAACAAACAGCCAGAGCAGTTCGCGGTTTCCGTAAAACGGTGACCTGCTCTGGGTGCCGGCGGTCAGTTGGTCGCGACCTTCGCCTTGCCCTTGTCCTGATCCTTGAGCTGGCTCCAGGCGTTCTGCTGCGCAAGCATCTGGCGCAGATAGGCGATGTTGGCCTGCGCCTGCTCCGGCGAAAGCTCCTGCGAGGCGATCTTTTCGGCCTCGTCGAAGCGGCCCTGCAGGCCGACGACCAGCGCCAGATTCTGCCGCACCCGGCTGTCTGCGTTAGGCTGCTGCGCGGCCGAGCGCATATAGGTCTCGGCGGTGCGCAGATCCCCCTCCAGCACATAGGACATGCCGAGATTGGAAAGGATCGAGGGTTCGTTCGGCTTGAGCTCGAGCGCCTTCCGGTAGTCCTGACGTGCCTCGTCCCGCTGCCCCATCTGGTCGAGGATGGCGGCTTCCGCCGAAACCAGGCGCCAGTCCGGATATTCCGGCGTCTGCGCGCGGCGCACCGCATCGAGCGCCTGCTCGAACTGCCCGTTGGCGGCAAGCGCCTTGCCGTAGGCGGCGAGCACGTCGCGGTCCTTGGGGTAGGCTATCGCGAGCTTGCGCATCACCGCCAGCGACTGGTCGGCGTCGCCATCCATCTGCAGCGCCGCGGCATAGTTGGTGGCGATGCGTTTGTCGTTCGGGTTCCTGGCATAAGATTCGCCGAGCCTGGTCGTGGCGCTGTGCAGTTCGCTGGCCGACATCGTTTCCAGGGGCCGGTTGTCGGAGCGGGAAATGGAGCCGGTCGTGAACTTGCTGGTACTGCCGCAGCCGGCCACGCTGGCCGCCAGCACCGCCATCAATGCCGTGGTGACCAGACGCTTGGTTGTGAAGTTGATCGGCATCGGTGCCTATCTCCATTCCTGCGCGGCCATTAAGCTGGCCGTCTTCCCTCCCACAGAAATATTCTGTTAACCCTAACGGATCGTTAAGAAGCCGACTCGCTGTGCCGGCCGGAGACCATCGAATGCCTGTCGAACTCGTTGACCAGAAACCGGAAGCAGCCTTGCCAGTCTACCTTGTGGGAAAGGATGGCCTCGACGGCACTGGCCTTCCCCCTTCCGTCATCGCCTGGGCACGGGCCAATGGCTTTTCCGGCGAGGCGGGCCGCACGCTCGTTCTGCCGGCAGAAGGTGGCGGTCTCGCCGGCGCGCTGTCCGGTACCGGCGACGGCGAGAGCCAGCTTGCCGTGGGCGCCCTGGCGCGGTCGCTGCCCGAGGGCGAATGGCATTTCGCCCAGGAGCTGCCAGCGCCCGATCTTGCGGCGCTGGCCGTCGTCCTCGGCGGCTACGCCTTCACCCGCTACGGTAAGAAACCCGGCAGGGCGTTGCGCTTCGCGCTGCCGTCGGGCGCCGACGGCGCGCATGTGCGCCGCACCGCCGAGGCTATTTTCCTGACGCGCGACCTCGTCAACACGCCGACGAGCGACATGGGGCCGGATGAGTTGGAGGAGGCCGTCCAGGCAGTGGCAGCCGGGCACGGCGCCGACGTCTCCGT
>NZ_RZSF01000132.1:0-16729 GCF_004023325.1 Mesorhizobium sp. M1A.F.Ca.ET.072.01.1.1
GGTCGGGATATTTGGACCGGTCCTGGGGCCGGATCATTCGACCTCGACGGACTTCATCAAGCGCTTGCTGGACGGCGAGATGCCTGGTCTGCCGCGCATGGTGTTCGGTGTGGTCGATGTGCGGGACGTGGCGGATCTGCATCTGCGCGCCATGAGCAGTCCCGCCGCCAAGGGGGAGCGGTTCCTCGCCATCAGCGGCGATTTCATGACGACGCTGGCGATCGCACAAACGTTGAAATCGCGGCTGGGCAGCGTTGCGTCGCGCGTTACGACGAGAATGCTGCCGGACTGGCTGGTCCGGACCGTCGGACTGTTCGACGGGCAAGCGGCTCAGATCGTGACGGAATTGGGCAAGGCCAGGAACGCAACCGGGGCCAAGGCCATGCGCATGCTCGGCTGGGCGCCGCGATCGCGCGAAGAAGCGCTCGTCGCCACCGGCGAAAGCTTGGTCCGGCTCGGATTGCTCAAAAAGTCGAGGTGACGCGCCCGGGAGGGTACCTCCCAGGCGCAACGGTTCAGCCAAGCAGTGCGGCCTTGTTCCCTTCCAGGAACTGCTTCAGCGTCTTCGGCTTGCGGCCCGACAACGTCTCGATAGCGTCGGTCACCATGCCGATACGGCCGGAGCGTGTGTTGGCGTCGAAGGATACGACAATGCGCGCAAAGTCCTCGGGAAGGCCGGCCGCCTTGACGCCCTCGGTCAAAGCCTCGTCAGGCAATTGGATAACCTCCAGCGGCTTGCCGGTGACTTCGCTCACCAGAGCGGCAATTTCGTTCGTCGTGTAGGCATGCGGGCCGGTCAGCGTGTAGACGCGGGGCTCCGTCGAGCCGGAAGCGAGGCTCGCGGCGATCGCGGCGGCCATGTCGTCGCGCGCGGCGTGCGCGATCCGCCCGTCGCCGGCCGACGTGTACCACTTGCCCGACGAAATGGCGTGCGGCAGCGCCATGAAAAGGTTCTCCTGGTACCAGCCGTTGCGGAAGATGGTGTAGGGAATGCCGCTCGCCTTGATGGCCTGCTCGGTGCCGTAGTGGTCGCCGGCAAACAGCACCGGCGAGACCGGCTCGGGATTGGGCATCGAGGTGTAGAGGAGGTGCGAGACGCTTGCCGCCTTGGCTGCGGCCACCGCGGCCTGATGCTGCTTGAGGCGCCGGTCGCTCTTCAGGTCGAGCTCACCGGTCGAGACGATCAGCACTCGGTCGGCGCCTTTGAACGCGCGCTCCAGCGAGGCCGGATCGTCGAAATCGGCCGGCCTGACGACAATTCCGAGGACTGCCAGGTCGCCGAGATTTTCGGGATTGCGCGTGGTTGCGATGATATTTGCCGGCGCGACTTTCTGCGCATCGAGCAGATGGTTGATCACGGCGCGGCCGAGATGGCCGGAAGCGCCGGTGACAAGGAGAGTTTCGGTCATGGGAAGTTCCTGAAATTTGCGTCGAAGGGGTCTGAACGATGGTCTCAAAAAGAGACCAGCACTAAAATAAGAATTGACCAGGGGCCGTAAAGAAGGCAGTTTTCCGGGAGGTAGGCACAGCCGGGGAACCACCGGCGGGTCGCCGTTTCGATCAATGGATGTCGCGATGGACAGCAAGATCTTCAGTCTGAAATCGAAGCTCGAGGTCTACAAAGCCATGACCGGCGGCGGCAATTTCGCCGACTGCCCGGTCCGCGATGTGATCCAGGGCATCAGCGGCAAATGGAGCTCGCTGCTGGTCATGGCTTTGGCCGAGAAGCCGTACCGGTTCGGGGAGTTGCGCCGCCTGGTGCCCGACATTTCGCAGCGTATGCTGACGCAGACGCTCTACGATCTGCAGCGCGACGGCTATGTGCATCGCGAAGTCTTTCCGACCAAGCCGCCGAGCGTCGAATACAGCCTCACCGATCTCGGCCGCTCGATGTTTGCGCCATTGCAGATGCTGATCCAATGGGCCGAGCTCAACCACGATGCCGTTCGTGAGGCGCGCGTCGCCTTCGATGCCGCGCAGGCCTGAGCCTTTCCTCCCCCGATACAAGCGTCAAAGCGCCTCTTGATCTCGCGCTTTCGGTGCGGGATTGTTCCTCGCCGGTTCGGGTTTGGGCGCAATGGACAAGCCTTACGAGATAGCGATCGCCGGCGCGGGGCCGGCCGGACTGGCTGCGGCGCTCTATCTCAGGCGGGCAGGGCATAAGGTCACCGTCTTCGAGCGCTTCGACGAGCCGAAGCCCGTCGGTTCGGGGCTGATGCTGCAGCCGACCGGGCTGACGGCGCTCGCCGATCTCGGGCTGCTTGACGAGATTCTTTCGCTAGGGAGCCGTATCGAGCGGCTACACGGGACCGATGCCAAAAGCGGGCGAACAGTGCTCGATGTCCGCTATGACGCGCGCCGCGGTCGCCGCTTCGGTCTCGCGGTGCACCGGGCAGCGCTCTTCGGCGTACTCTATCGCGCTGCCCGGCGCGCGGAAATTCCCATCGAAACCAATGTCGAGATCGAGACGCTGGAGACGGGTGAACGTGCGCGGCCGGTCTGCGCCAACGGAAAGCGGCTGGGGTCTTTCGATCTGGTCGTCGACGCCAGCGGCGGGCGCTCCAGGCTGCGGCAATGCCTTGGCGACACGGCTGTGCCGCGTCCGCTCGCCTATGGCGCGTTCTGGGCCTCACTCGGATGGCGCGACGGTTTTGACGAAAAGGCGCTGCTGCAGCGCTACGACAAGGCAAGCATCATGGTCGGCGTGCTGCCGATCGGCCGGCCGGATACTGGCGCCGGAGCCATGGCTGCCTTCTTCTGGAGCCTCAAGCCGGCCGGAGCGGAACAGGTGAGAGCCGAAGGTCTGGGCGCCTGGAAGGCGAAGGTTGTTTCGGTCTGGCCAGAATGCGAGGCCTTCACCAGCCAGATCGACAGTTTCGAGCAGCTCTCGCTGGCCCGCTACGGCCACCACACGATGAGGCTGCCGGCCGGCCGACGTCTGGCGGTTATCGGCGACGCCGCGCATTCGACCAGTCCGCAGCTCGGGCAAGGCGCGAACATGGCGCTGCTTGACGCGGCAGCACTCAGCCATGCCCTGGCGCGAACGAGCGACATCGACGAAGCGCTGATGACCTATGCAAGGGCACGCCGCTGGCACGTGCGGGTATTCCAGGCGCTGTCGTTGTCGTTGACGCCGTTCTACCAGTCGGACTCCGTCGTGTTGCCGTTCGTGCGCGACCGGCTGGTGGCGGCGCTGGCGAAGATCCCGCCGGTGCCGCAGTTGCTCGCCGCCATGGTCGCGGGAACGGTGATCGACCCGTTCAGGCTGATCGGGCTTGCGGAATCGCAATGGCCTGCAGCCGGATCATTCGCGAAAGATAGGATGCCTTTGCCCGAAGGAAGGCGTGCAGCCGCAGCGGATAGTCCGGACTGACAGCCTCCTTCACCGATTGCCGGTCGCTCAACGCCTTGCGCCAGGCCTGGACGAGAGGCTTACCGTCCAGGATGCCGCAAGCGCCGATCTCGTCGAACGTGTCGAAGTAGCGGAAGATCGGCCCGTAGACGGCGTCGACCAGCGAGAAGCGCTTCCCGGCAAACCACGGACCGCTCCGCCTTGCCGACAGTTCTGCCTCGACACGCTCAAACAGTTCCGACAAGCCGCTGCTTTCCTCGAGGAAGCCGGCCTCATCGGCGGCGGAATAGAAGCGCCCGATGGCGTTGAGGATGGCCGAACCGAATTCGACCCAGGAGCGGTGCCTGGCCCGCATGAGCGGATCGGCCGGGTGCAACGGATTGGCCTGCGTCTCCTCGAGGAATTCGAGAATGACGACGGATTCGAAAATGATCTCCTCCTTGCTGCCGTTTCGAACGCAGAGCAGCGGTACCTTGCCGAGCGGCGAGATAGCCTTGAACCAGTCGGGCTTGCTGGCAAGGTCGACAGTGACGCGCTCGAACGGCACGCCTTTCTCGGCGAGGGCGATTGCCGCACGCTGGACGTAGGGGCAAAGGTGATGACTGACGAGGGTGAGTTTGGCCGTCATCCTATTCTCCCCAGACATAGTTCAGCGCGCCGTCCTCGACGCGGGTCGACAGGAACATCAGGCGCGAGCCCTTCGGCGCCGGGCCTACGAGGCGCTCGCCGCTTTGCATGTCGAAGCGGGCGCCGTGCCACTGGCAGATGAAGGCGCCGTCCTTGCAGTCGAGCGGCCCGCCGAAATGCAGGCAGGCATTGGCCGCGGCACGGACACGTTCGCCGCTGCGCCAGACGTGGACGTCGCGGCCGAAGAAAGGCGCGATCAGGCCGCCCGTCTGCGGGATGTCGGCCACTTTACAGATCTCATGTTTCATCGGGAACCCCTATCGATGCAATTGCATCTATGTGAATGCATTTGCATCGACCGTCAAGCTTGATGCAATTGCATCTATCGAATAAAGTTCCTCGATGACGAGAAAATCTCTTCCGCCCGAGGCCGTCAAAGCCTGGGGCCGCCTGATGCGCGTTTCGCGCCAGCTGGTCGAAAAGACCGAGTATGCCCTGAAAGCCGGCGGCTTGCCGCCGCTCGCCTGGTACGACGTGCTGCACGAGCTTGCCGAGGCGGGCGAGGGCGGCTTGCGGCCGTTCGAGCTGATCGATCGCGTTCTGTTGGCGCAGTACAGCGTGTCGCGACTGCTGGCCCGGCTGGAAGCGGATGGCCTGCTGGAAAAGCTGCCTGTCTCGGATGACGGCCGTGGCCAGACAGTGCGCATCACGCCAAGCGGCCGGGAGATGCGCCGCCGCATCTGGGCGGTCTATGGCGCCTCCATAGCCGAACTGATGGGCGACAAGCTTTCCGCCAAGGAGCTGGAAACGCTGGCTGCACTGCTCGGGCGGCTGCGCGAGCCACTGGCCGGCGATTAGCTCACGACTCTTTGTGGGTACCGTCAGATTTTTTCGCCGCAGCCCCTTGCGTTGGAAACCCGAATGCGCAATAAGCCGAACCGTAACGTACGGTACGCATGAGCGACCGGAAACGGGTGAAAACGTGTTGCAAGCCGCCGCCGACACCGACAGCAGCGAAACGCTTACCGAGCGGCAGCAGGCCGTTCTGGACGCAGCACTTCGCCTACTGGTCGAAGAGGGCGACAACCTGACCATGACCGCGGTGGCGCGGCGGGCAAGCTGCTCCAAGGAAACACTCTACAAATGGTTCGGCGACCGCGACGGGCTGCTGACGGCGACGGTGCAATGGCAGGCCTCGAAAGTGCGCGTAGCGCCGGTCGACCGCAAAGGCCTCGACCTCGCCTGGCTGACCGCAAGCCTCGAACGCTTCGCTTCCGACTGGCTGAGGGTCATCTCCAGCGATACGTCTATCGCGCTCAACCGTGTCGCGGTCGGCCATGCCGGCTCCGGGAAGGATGACCTTGGCGCGATCGTGCTGCAGAATGGGCGTTTCGCGCTGGCCAGGCGTCTGAAGCCCGTGCTCGAAGCGGGACGCGAGGCCGGGCTGCTCGACTTAGACGACGCCGAGACGGCGTTCCGGACGTTTTTCGGTCTGGTCGGCCGCGACGTGCAGATGCGGCTTCTGCTCGGCGACCGGCTGCAATTGACCGAGGCGACGATCGGCGGCGATGCCGCCCGCGCGACGCGGCAGTTTCTCGCTCTTTACGGCTCAAGGACCGGGAGAGCAAACAACCGGCCGCAAGGCCCCGGAGCCGGATGATTTCAGGTCAAGTCGACCTGAAATCTGAATCCGGCTCCAAATCCAAGAGATAGAGCATGATGTCGTCCGAAAACCGCTTCACACTTTTCGGCATCATGCTCTGATCTTCAAAACGGGAAGGAAGACGAAATGCGTGTCTATTACGATCGTGACGCCGATCTCAATCTGATCAAGGGTAAGAAGGTCGCCATCATCGGCTATGGCAGCCAGGGCCGGGCGCATGCGCTCAACCTCAAGGATTCCGGCGTCAAGGAGATCGCCATCGGCCTGAAGGCCGGCTCGGCGACCGCCAACAAGGTCGAGGCCGACGGGCTGAAAGTGATGAGCGTGGCGGAAGCCGCCAAGTGGGCAGACCTGATGATGATGGCAACGCCCGACGAATTGCAGGCCGACATCTACAGATCAGAGATCGCGCCGAACATCCGCGACGGCGCCGCCATCGCCT
This sequence comes from Mesorhizobium sp. M1A.F.Ca.ET.072.01.1.1, assembly GCF_004023325.1. NCBI lineage: Bacteria > Pseudomonadati > Pseudomonadota > Alphaproteobacteria > Hyphomicrobiales > Phyllobacteriaceae > Mesorhizobium > Mesorhizobium sp. M1A.F.Ca.ET.072.01.1.1. The sequence continues at coordinate 6,085 of NZ_RZSF01000132.1, forward strand.
TCGCGCACGGCCTCAATGTGCATTTCGGCCTGATCGAGCCGAAGGCTTCGGTCGACGTGGTCATGATCGCGCCGAAGGGCCCCGGCCATACCGTGCGCGGCGAATATCAGAAGGGCGGCGGCGTGCCGTGCCTGGTTGCCGTCAACCAGGACGCCTCGGGCAATGCGCTCGACCTCGCGCTCTCCTATGCCTGTGGCGTCGGCGGCGGCCGTTCCGGCATCATCGAGACCAATTTCCGCGAGGAATGCGAGACCGATCTGTTCGGCGAGCAGGTGGTGCTGTGCGGCGGTTTGGTCGAGCTGATCCGCGCCGGCTTCGAGACGCTGGTGGAAGCCGGCTACGCGCCGGAGATGGCCTACTTCGAGTGTCTGCACGAGGTGAAGCTGATCGTCGACCTCATCTATGAGGGCGGCATCGCCAACATGAACTACTCGATCTCGAATACCGCCGAATGGGGCGAATATGTCTCCGGTCCGCGCATCATCACGGCCGACACCAAGGCCGAGATGAAGCGCATCCTGAAGGATATCCAGACCGGAAAATTCACCTCGGAATGGATGCAGGAATATCGCGCCGGCCTGTCACGCTTCAAGGGCATTCGCCGCAACAACGACAGTCATCAGATCGAAGAGGTTGGCGCGAAGCTGCGCGCGATGATGCCGTGGATCGCCAAGAACAAGCTGGTCGACAAGGCGAAAAATTAATTCGGTCTATTCATGCTTCGTGAAAGCCGGCGGAGCGATCCGCCGGCTTCTCTCACGCTCCACCGTAATGCCAATGCGGCTTCGGCTCGGTGCCCGCGAATTCCACGCCGATGCGGTCGTCGCGGCGCCAGCGGACGATCGCCTTGTAGCCGATCCGGTCCTTCGTCACGTAAAGCAGGAATTCGTCGGGCACATGCGCCTCGATCGGCAGCTTCAGTTCGGCGCCGCCAGGATGCATGTTGCGCACCGTGCACATGACCCCGGAATTGTTGATGCCGGTCAGGATCGCCGCGCCCTTCAGCACGCGTTGCCGGCGCTTGCCTCTCAACTCGTTCTCGGTCATGGCGGAGTCGTCCTAGCGGATCGCAGCCTGGCGATCGTCATATGGGGCACCGCATTACGGATAGACGCATCTGCTAAATTTAAGGTTATCGCGTCGCCGTCGGGCGCGCCCTGACAAAAAGAAACGGCGCCCGCCGGGCGCCGTTGAGCTTCGTGCCGAGGGGCTCAGATAAAGGGCGAAATGCACTGCCGGCGCGGGCCGTTATAGGGCTGGAATGTGTTGTCCCAGGCCCGATAGGACCGGTAGCGGTCGTAGCACCATTGGACATGGGCCCTGGAAAGCCGCTCGGTCCGGTAAATGCGCCGCGGCTGATAGTAGCGCGGATAGGGATCGTAATAATAGGGATTGTAGAAATTGTTGTAGGCGAGGCTGCCGAGGCCGAGGCCTAGGCCGAGCCCAAGGATGGCCGCGCCCCCGCTGTCGAAGTGGCGATGGCGATGATGGCGATGATGCCGCCAGCGCCAATTGCGATCTCCATCCCAGTTGCGGGAGAAATGACGTGCGCGGAAGTCGCCGCCACGCCATCTAAAATCGCGGCCGCGCCAGTCACCGCCGCGCCGCCAGCGCCAGTCATACATCTGCCGCCGGTCGTTGCCGCCGGCCCAACTGTCGCGAACGGGAATGATGGTGGATGCGGCCGTGCTGGTCACGGTCGACATATCGGGCTGCAGGACCGGGCCGGCAATCGACGGCACCGTCAGCCCAGCGGAGAGACCCAAGGCCAGAAGCCCGGATCCAAGGGAAGACAAGAGCGGTTTCATTTCACTCTCCACGAGTAAGGCCCCACGCCCAAAACGCTCGGGAATAGGCCTATTGATGGAACTTTCCATCTGAACGGAAGATGAACAGAAAGGTTCCGTCAACCATAACGGGCGTGCGTCTGCTCTTGTGTTCGCCATTGCTTGCGGGCAAAGGTCTCGGCCATGTCGCTGCGCCTCGCCACCTTCAATGTCGAGAACCTGATGAACAGGTTCGACTTCTCCGGCTATCGCAACCAGCTCAACGAGGACCGAACACTGGCGCTGTTCGACATCCAGAGCGAAGCAGAATACAGGCTGCTCGAACAGGCGCGCGCGATCGCCCAGTCCGACGACACCCGCCAGCTTACCGCGCTCGCCATAGCCGCGACACGCGCCGACGTCATCTGCATGCAGGAGGTGGATAACATCGAGGGGCTGAAGGCCTTCGAATATGGCTATCTCTTCAAGATGATCGGGCAGGGCTATCGTCAGAAATACACCACCGCCGGCAACGACTCCCGCGGCATCGACGTCGCCGTGATGATGCGCAACGAGACCGCGCAGGGGCAGCCGATCGAATTCGTGCGCATGACCAGCCATGCCTATGTCACGTTCGAGCAGTTCGGACTGTTCACGCCGGAGCTGGCGGCGTTCGGGCACCTGGCCACCGAACGCGTCTTCCGGCGCGACTGCCTGGAAATCGACATAACGGTCGGCGGCGTGCCGCTTACGCTGTATCTCGTGCATTTCAAGTCAATGGGCTCGCCGCGCAACGGGCTCGATGGCCGCGAGGCGACGATGCCACTGCGCATCGCCGAGGCGCAGGCCGTGCGCCGCATCATCGAGGACCGCTTCGGCAAGGACCATGCGGCCGACAAGCGCTGGGCAATCTGCGGCGACATGAATGATTATCGGCAGCGCGTGAAGATCGAAGGCGACAGCTTCGACGGCTATCGCTTCCACGTCGTCGACGAAGCCCAGTCCTCGATCAACGTTCTGACCGCCGGCGGCTTTTGCGAAAATGTCGTCGAGCGGCGGCCCGAGATGGACCGCTGGAGTTTTTATCACACGCGCGGCCCGCAAGAGCGGCATTTGTGCCAATTGGACTATATCCTGCTGTCGAAGGCCTTGGCGGCGAAGAACGCCACCGCGGTTCCGGAGATCATCCGCAACGGTCAGCCTTGGCGCACCATCTTTCCGCCTGGCCAGGAAGTCGAGCGTTTTCCGCGTGCCGGGTGGGACAGGCCGAAGGCCTCCGACCATTGCCCGGTGGTGATCAACCTGGACATGGCCTGAGCCCGTGAGCTTCGACCTGCCGCGCAATGTCATTTTGCCGGTCGACGCGGTCGACGTACGGCTCGTTGCCAGCCCGCATCCGTTCGAGCGCGACAATCAGACAGCGATCGCGGAAAACTGGCGCCGCGAAATGGAGATGAAGCCGGCGCTATATGACGGCACCGTGGTGTTGCTTTCAGCGCTGAGCTATCGCGACAGCCGGCTCATCGGTCGCTGTCATGCGGTGAAGTACTCGACTTTCATGCTGTGGCGCAAAAACCGGGAGCTGAGCGGCGCCGAACATGCCTATGCGCACGCCGTGCTGGTTGCCGGCGACAATGCGCTGGTGGCGATCCGGATGGGCTCGCACACGGTGAACGCCGGCCGCGTCTATTTCGCCGCCGGCTCCTTCGAGCCGATCGATTTCCGCGACGGCGTCGTCGATATCGATTTCAACATGATCCGCGAGGTGGGCGAGGAAACCGGGATCGATCTGTCGGGCGCCGCCCGCGGACAGCGCTACTATGCGCTGTCGACTTCGAGCGGCACGGTGATCTTCCGCCGCTATCACGTTCCCGAGCCGGCGGAAGAGCTTGCGCGGCGCATCAGCGCCTTCGTTGCAACCGAAGCGGAGCCCGAGATCGAAGGTCCGGTCATCATCCGCAACGCAACCGACCTGCCGGTCGGGCTGATGGGGCACATGAAGCCGCTGATCGAGTGGCATTTCGCCAACGAGCTGGTCTGACTCGATCACGGGCCGACGACGCGGCGGTTCACTCGTGCCTTAGCGCCTCGATCGGATCGAGCCTCGCGCCGCGCAATGCCGGGAAGAAGCCGAACACCATGCCGATCAGCGCCGAAAAACCGACGGCGAGCAGGATGACCGCCGGGCTCGGCGCGAAGGGTATCGTCAGCGTCACCGAGGCCAGGCCTGCGAGCGCAAGTCCGATCAGGATGCCGATGATGCCGCCGACCAGCGACAGCACCGTCGCCTCGACCAGGAACTGGATCAGGATGTGTTTTTCGTGCGCGCCGATCGCCAGCCTGATGCCGATCTCGCGCGTGCGCTCAGTGACCGATACCAGCATGATGTTCATGATGCCGATGCCGCCGACCAGAAGGCTGACGCCGGCGACGGCACCCAGCATGCCGGTCATGGTGGTGGTGGCGCTTGCCATGGCGTCGGCGATCTGGGTCATGTCGCGGATCGAGAAATCGGCATCGCGGTCCGGCGTGATGCGGCGCGTGTCGCGCAGGATGTCCTCGACGCGCGGCTGCAGTTCGGTGGTCGGCGTCCTGTCGTCGGCGGCGATGTAGATCGAGTCGATGTCGCGGTTGCCGGCGATGCGCCGCTGGTAGGCGGCCAGCGGCATCAGCACGACATTGTCCTGATCCTGGCCGAAGCCGGTGTAACCCTTCGGCTCGAGCAGGCCGATGATCCGGCAGGAGGTGCGGTTGACGCGGATCGTCTCCCCCTCCGGATCGCCGGCGCCGAAGAACTGCTGCCGCACCGTCTCGCCGATCAGGCAGACGCCGGCGCCGGCGCGCGCCTCGGAATCGCTGAAGGGGCGGCCCGACACCAGCTTCCAGTCGCGCGCGTCGAGATAGGCGCTGTCGGTGCCGGTAACGCCCGACGTCAGGCTCTCCGTGCCGAAGATGACCCGCACCTGTTTTTGCGACGCCGGTGCGATGGCGCGTGCGCCGCTGAGATGGGCAACCAGTGCTTCGAGGTCCTTGGCGGCCAGCGGTCGGGTGACCTGGTCGAGCCCGCCCGGGCCGCCAGGCCCTGCCGGACGGCCCGAGCGGACGACGAGCAGGTTGCTGCCGAGTTTCGAGATGTCGGCCTTGACCTTCTCGGTGGTGCCGGAGCCGATGGTGAGCATGGCGATGACCGCGGCGACGCCGATGACGATGCCGAGCAGGGTCAGGAACGAGCGCAGCACGTTCCGGCGGATGGAAATCAGCGAAAGGCGGACGGTTTCCCAGATCATGCTGCCTCGGCTTTCGCTGTATCTGAAGCGACGTGGCCGTCGAGGAAGCGCACCGTGCGCCCGGCATATGCCGCGACGTCGGCTTCGTGCGTGACCATAACGATGGTGAGGCCGAGTTCGGCGTTCAACCTGGTCAGCAATTCCATTATTTCGTGCGTGCGCGCGGTGTCGAGATTTCCGGTGGGCTCGTCGGCGACGAGCAGAGTCGGTTTGGTGACGATGGCACGCGCGATCGCCACGCGCTGTTGCTGGCCGCCCGAGAGCTCGGCCGGCGTGTGATGTTCGCGCCCGACAAGTCCGACCTGGGCGAGCGCCTGCATGGCCAGCTCCCGGCGCTCGCGGGCGGAAACGCCGCGATAGATCAGAGGCAGCTCGACATTTTCCGCCGCCGTGGTGCGGGGCAGGAGATTGTAGCCCTGGAAGACGAAGCCGACATAAAGGTTGCGCAACAGGGCGCGGCGGTTGCGGTCGAGCCGGCCGGCATCGACGCCCATGAAGCGGTAGGTTCCGGCCGTCGGCGTGTCGAGACAGCCGATGATGTTCATCGCCGTCGACTTGCCCGAGCCGGACGGTCCCATGATGGCGACGAACTCACTTCTGCGGATGGCAAGATCGACGCCGGCAAGTGCGTGCACGCACGCTTCGCCCTCGCCATAGCTCTTCCATACACTGTCGAAGGTGATGAGCAGGGGAGCGGACACGGTCAGCTCCGTTGCTGCGAGCCGGTGATGACCTCCGCGCCTTCCTCGAGGCCGGACGTGATCTCGGTCAGTTCACCGTCGGTCGAGCCGATCCTAACGTTGAGGGCATGCGGCCGTCCGTTGTCCAACACATAGAGCGTGCGCGAGCCGTCGATCGGCGCTTTCGTCGCCTCGCGCTGCCAGTTGGGGCGCCCCATGCGGCCGGTAAAGAGGTCGCGCAGGCTCCAGCCGCGGGCCGCCTGTTGCGCCGGGCGGTAACGGAAGGCTGCGGCCGGCACGGTGAGCACGCCCTTGGCCTGCCGGGTCACCACCGCGACCGTGGCGGTCATGCCTGGCCTGAGCAGAAGTTCGCCGTTGTCGACTTCCAGCCGTGCATTGTAAGTGACGACGCCGTCGGTGGTGACGGAGGCATAGGAGATGTCGCGGATCTCGGCGTCGAAGGGACGGTCCGGGAAAGCATCGACGGTGAAGCGGGCATGCTGGCCGGGCTTGACCTGGCCGATATCGGCCTCGTCCACCGCCGCCTGCAGCTCCATGTTCCGCAAGTCGGCAGCGATGACGAACAGCACCGGCGCCTGCAGCGAAGAAGCGACCGTCTGCCCCGGATCGACGGAGCGCGTGAGCACGATGCCGTCGATCGGCGCGTAGATGGTGCTCTTGGCAAGGTCGGTCTGCTGGGCCTTCAGATCAGCTTCGGCGATGGCGAGATTGGCCTCGGCGCTGTCGAGCGCGGCCTTGGAGCGATCGCGTGTCGCGGTCGCGGCCTCAAGCGATTGATCCGTCGCCATGCCGCGCTTGGTGAGGGCGCTCGCGCGGACCACCGCGTTCTGGTTTTCCTGCAGCGTGACCTTGGCATCCTCGACGGCGGCCGCCGCCGCCTTTGCCGAGGCGGTGGCGCGCTCGATCTGGACTTCGAGCTTGGCGGTGTCGAGCGTCGCCAGAACGTCGCCCTTCTTGACCTGCTGGTTCTCGTTGACGGCGACGGCGCGCACGATACCGGAAAGCTCGCTGGAGATGTCGACCTGCGTCAGCGGCTGCAGCGTGCCGGTCGCCGACACCTTGACGGTCAGGTCGGCAATCGTCGCCGGCGCGGTCGTGTATTCGATCCGGGGCGGCGAGACGGCGTTCCAGCGGTAGCCGGCGATCGCGGCCGCCACGACAGCCAGCGCCAGCAGCGCGTAGAGCCAGAAGCGGCTGCGCTTGCGGCTCACGCCTTTGCGGTCGAGCCCGAGGGCCGTTTCGATGGAAGTGTCGGTTTCTGCGTTTGGCGGATTGACAAGCTGGTCCACCACGGACCCCTATAACGACAAATTGATGTCCCTATCCGTGAACAAATCATGCCTTGAGGTTCGAATTTCAAATTAAATTTCCCTCATGTTGGGATCGAGCAGAAATTCGGAACGAGGCGGAAGGTTTTCCAAATGATGCGCGACTACTTGCTTTACGACGTGTTTACGACCGAGCGGCTGGCCGGGAATCCGCTGGCGGTGGTGCTCGACAGCGAGGGGCTGGATACGGCCGCCATGCAAGCGATCGCGCGCGAATTCAACCTGTCCGAGACAGTGTTCGTGCTGCCGCCCGAAAATCCCAAGCATCGCAACCGTATACGCATCTTCACGCCCGATTATGAGATGCCGTTCGCGGGCCATCCGACCGTGGGGTCGGCTATCGCGCTTGCGGAGCAGGCTGGCGAAGCGACTGGCATCTTTGTGTTGGAGGAGAACATCGGCCCCGTGCGTTGCGCGGTCAGCAAGCATGATGGCGCTACCTTCGCCGAATTCGACCTGGCGAAACTGCCTGAGCGGCTGGAACTCGCCGCCGAACCGGAAATGATCGGCGCAGCCCTTGGCCTTGGCCCGCACGAACTCGGCTTCGAGAATCACCGCGTCTCCTTCTGGTCGGCCGGCGTGCCCTATGTCACCATTCCGGTTGCCGGCCTCGAAGCGGCCGCAAAAGTCAGGCTGGACAACCAGGCATGGTCCGAACTCGCGCCGCGCAAGAGCGAATGGACCTTCGCCAGCCCGTATGTCTATTGCCGCGAGACGGTGCATCACGACAGCGCCTTCCATGTGCGCATGATCGTGCCTGGCAATCCCTCCTACGAAGATCCGGCGACCGGCTCCGCGGCGGCGGCCTTTGCCGGCGCCATCATGCATTTCGACGGTCCAACGGACGGGATCTCGCAGCTTTGGATCGAGCAGGGGCTGGAAATGGGGAGGCCCTCGCGCATCCGGCTCGAACTCAACGTCGACGGCGGAAAACTGGCCTCCGCGCGCATCGGAGGCCATGCGATCAAAGTGGCGGAAGGCCAGCTTTTTGTGTGACACCTGCGGCAATTCGGCGATTTGTCGGGAAATGATCCGGCAGGGCTGGACATCGCTCAAACCGGCGGCTATATGCGCCGCCGACGCTGGATTTCCCGGCGGTGTGGGTGTGTAGCTCAGTTGGTAGAGCAGCTGACTCTTAATCAGCGGGTCCACAGTTCGATCCTGTGCACACCCACCATTCCCAACCTCAAGCAACACAAGGCTTTGCGCGAATTTGCCGATAGGCTCTTTCGCGAGGGATTTTAGACTTAGTAATGGCCTAGTAAGGGCGGGCCACTGATTGACTCCGTGACCGTTTATCGATCTAATGGTCCTTGAGCTTTCTAGCTCGTTCTCCAAGTTCTTCGCTGGACACCCTTGGGGCGGAAGAGCAGGTGCCAAAAGGCCTGCACCCGCCGACTAAGGTGTCGTGTCGCGGGCTCCGTTCCAGCAGGCACTACAACGGAGAAACATAACATGGCAATGATCGAATCGATGTCTTCGCTAGAGGACATGCCCGGCGAAGCAGTGGACCTTTCCGATCTCTATGACTTGTTACGGCAAGGTCCCGGCACCGTCGAATACTTTGCTCATCGGAGTTATCCAGATGAGCAATGGGTGGAGCACGCGATAGAAACGATGCAACGAATTGGCATCGACGTGTTCTCGGCGAGCGTCAACGGACGTACGGAATATTGCATCCCCGCGGGCCCCAGATACCTCCGGGAATGTTTTCCTGACTTCCGTCTCGAATAGCTGCGAAGCTTCGGCCAAAGCCGCCGCCTGTAGCGCGACAAGCATGCGTGCCGCCCTAACTATGCGGGCGGCGCGATGCTTGCTGCGTGGGGCGGCCTAGTGGGAGGAGTACAGGGCCATCACGGCGAGGAGGTAGGAAAGGCCAATCAGGAGGTAGGCGATCTGGAGAGAAGTCATCTTGGGGCGAATCCCTGGTTGAAGATGACCCCCTATATACACCGCCGTTCCTCGCGAATTTCCACTTATCTGCAACAGTGTCCCCAATCGAGCGCTTGATTCACGCTTTTCACAGAAAAGATTTTTCTGTTCACAGGGACGCCGCTTGACAGGTTTTTTCGCTTGTCTCGAAGCAGGCAACTACCAGTCGCTCTACCAACTAGGAATGCTGTCCTATTGCTGTTTTCGTCCGAACAAGGACGCACCCAGACAGGAGAACAGCAATGCCCAAGACGAAAAAAGAGATCGCCCAGAAGGCACCCACCAAGAAGAGCCAGGTTGAGGAAATGCTGCGCGAGGGCGGCGTGTCCGTCGCCGCTATCGCTGAAAAGCTTTCAATCAGCCGGCAGGCCGCCTACTCGCTGATCGGCGACGTGAAGCGCAGCGGTGTCGCCATTTCGGGTGTCCTCAAGGACGGCGTGATGGTCTATAGCGTGGCTGAGGCTAAGAAGCCCAAAGCCAAAGCTGCCGCGTTCGGCAAGGGGCAGAGCGTCAGCGCGGCTCCTTCAACCCAGCAAGAAGCGAACTGAAGTAGCCAGCAGAGGGGGCGGTGCGCCTTTCGCGCCACGCTCCCTCTTCGCCTACCAGCCGCCCCACGACAGCATCGACCGAGTGCAGGCCAAAGGGTGTCCGAGCGAGGACGACGAAGCCCTTGCCGTCATCAGACGTCTCTGCCTCAAACTCGTTCTCTTTCTTCAGCTGCGCCATCGCCCCTTCAAAGAGATCGGCCTTCACTCCCGCCTTCTTGAGCGAGTCGCGCAGCGCGACATCAACAGCATCGTCGCGACGACGCTGCCGCTCCAATTCGACTTTGGCCGGTCCCTCGGTCTTGAGCTTTTCGATCTGCGCGTTGAGCGACGCAAGCTCAGCCAGCGCGTCGCGTACATAATCTGCGGCGCTGGTTGACAGTTCGAGGTCGCCGTCGTCGTGCTCCATATAGGCGACGCGGTAGGCTTCGGGGACCGACGCTAGTTCAGTCACAGTGATCTTGATCCGCAGCTGCAGATCGTCGCTGATGCGGTGGAAAACCTTCGTAGCCATGTTCATGCTCCCTGCTGATGCGCTGCCAGCGCGCGCTCACGCTTCTCGCGCGCCGCGATGGCTCCGTTGGCGAATTTGGTGTCGGCCGCTTGCAGCACGAGATTGACGAATGCCTTGCCGCCGGTCTCGCTCGCCGCGCGCATCTTGCGCAAGCGATCCAAACGCCGTGTCTCGACCGGAAAGTGCTTCTCGCGGAACTTGTGGCGAAGCAGCTCAAGCTCGGCCGCGCTCATGCCGGTCGTAATGCGTGGCGCGCGCAGCATTGCACCTAACAGCACCATGTCGCCGCTCGCAAAGGCCTGCTCGATTTCCTTGGAACGCTGAGAAGGGGTAAGCGCCTTCAGCGAGTCGCGCATCTCCTTGTCGTAGGTGGTCCCGTAAACGGTATCGGGCAGCGGTGCGAACGTTGCCTTTTCAATCGACGCGATAATGGTGTCCACCCGCGCAAAGGCGGCGTCGAGGCGATCCGTGACGCGCTTGCCGGTCTTCCTCGCTGCATCAGCCACTTGGACGGCAGCGGCGGCGGGGGTCTGCGATCTGTCGGCAAACACAGCGTTGGCGAGATTGACCAG